>SYKL01000417.1 GCA_005797785.1 Pseudomonadota bacterium
AACCTGCTTCCGGGGGCCGATCTGGAGCTGGCCATCTCCCAACCGTGGGGCCCCGTGATTTTCGGCGCGATGGTCGATTGGTCGCCGCGGCCCTATGTTCGGGCAGACGGTAATTTTGGAGGATCCGCGCTTGGATTTGGCGTGGGCGGGCGGATCGGGTTTGAGATCCCGGGACTTCAGAATGTGGTCGTTCGCCCGTCGATTGGCTACCGTTTCCAGACCGTTCCCGGCATCGAGCGCTTCTGCGAAAATGACGAGGGCTGGGCGTGCGACCGCCCCGAAACTCCCCTGGCGATCTATGGAATTGGCAGAGCGCACACCCCATTGATCGAGCTGGTCGTGGATACCCGAGATCGCACACGGAAGAATGGCGTGGGGTTCGGGGTCAAAGCCACCGGTGAGGTGGCCATGGGCACGCTTGCAGAAGAATCGCAGGCGATCTTCAACGGCTCCGAAAGGTCGTATACGATGGCGGAGGCGGCCCGCACGTGGGTCGCGTTTGGTACCCGCCTCTCCTTCCACATCACGTTCGCGCTTTGAACGGGAGTTTTCTGTGAAACCGCATGGCCTGTTCTTATGGATGGCGTGGTCGGGTTTGGCCCTCGCGGAACCCGCCAAAGAGGTTGCTTCCAATGCTGGCGCGAATCTTCAGCGGCCGGTCTGGTCCGACGACGGAACGAAGCTCGCTTATGAAGCTAATTTTCACGAGGCGAAAAATGTAGAGCTGTACACCGGCGACCCCATCACCCGTCGTTTCACAAAAGTGACGCTACCCGGTCGATCGTCCTCGATCGCTTCCGGTTTTGCCAAAAGCGGTGGCTCCGCGGTGCATGAGATCGCGTGGTCGCCAGCATCCATGGGCCGTTTTGTTTTTGCTGCGTCCAATGCGGACAACGATTATGAGCTCTATCTGGGCGGCGGCAGCGCGTTGGCGCCGGCGCCAAGCACCGACGGGCTTCCGGCGTGGTCGCCCGACGGACAGAAAATCGCGTTTTCTTCCGCTCGAACCGGCCAAGGTGATCTGTACCTTCTCGATGTGAGCCACATCGACACCGCTCCCAAGCGGCTGACCAGTGCCGCGGACTCCTCCGAGTTGTTTGCCTCTTGGTCCCCTGATTCTCAGAAGCTGGCCTACGTCGGACGCAGCAAAACCGGCGACAACATCTGGCTGTTTCCGTCGCTCACCGCTTCGCCGGTGCAACTCACCAACTGGGGAAGGAGCCAGCTTCGACCGACTTTTTCGCCAAGCGGCGCCAAGATCGCCTTCTATGCGGATCGGGAGGACGCCGCGCGCTGGGATCTCTACATGATGGACGCGAGTGCTGGCGCAACGCCGGTGGTGCTCGCTCGGGATGTCGTACCCAACGCGATCGGTCCGGTGTGGACCGCGGATTCCAAGCACATCATCGCGGTTTTGGACGACGACGATCGCTACGACCCGCTGGTGGCGATCCCGGTCGCCGAACCGGTCAAGACGCGCACCCTGGACTTTGGAACGGTGGGGCACGGCGATCTGGATTTGGTCCAGGCCAAAGACGGAAAACGCTGGCTGGCGTACGTGGCCCAAGGGAAGAAAGGCGATACCAAACGAACGTTTGATCGATTGTATTTGGCGGAATTGCCAACCCTTTGATGAAGGATCCAAGCAATTAGTCAACTCATTGACTAATTGGGCGGAGAGTGACAAAGCGATCATGGTCCTGGAACGAGGCTGCGCCAGGGGGCGGAGGGGCGCCGAAAGGCGGTGCCGTAGGCACGACACCCCCGCAGCACCCGGTGCCCGAAGGGCAGGCGCCCAAACGCCGGCGCAGTTACACACCTGAACCGCGGTGGGCATGTCACACCACCGGGCGATGGTTCCGCGTGTCCCGAATCCCTCGTCCGATCGTCGATCAAATCCGGGAAGCCACCGACATCGTCGCGGTGGTCAGCAAGCACGTCCGCTTGGAGAGAAAGGGAAATACCTGGCTTGGGCTCTGCCCTTTTCACCAGGAACGCACTCCAAGCTTCAACGTTATCCCAAACAAGGCGATGTACTACTGTTTTGGATGCCAGGCGGGCGGTGATTGCTTTCGATTTTTGATGCAGCTCGAGGGGCTCTCCTTTGTCGAGGCGGTCAAAGAGCTCGCGCAAGCCGCAGGAATCGTCATTCCAGAGCGAGAGCTCACCCCCGAGGAACGGAAAGCGCTTCGTCAACGCGCACAATGGTTTGATGCGATGGACGAGGCGGCGGCCTTCTATGAGTCGGTCTTATGGACGCGCCCCGAAGGCGAGGTAGCGCGAAAGTACCTGGAAAAGCGTGGGCTATCACCTGAAATGGCTCAAAAAGCCAGGGTGGGATTTGCGCCCAGCGGTTGGTCCACCTTGTTTGACCAACTCCGGCGAATGGGCTTTGATGCGAATCTTCTCCATGAAGTCGGCTTGGTGCGCCAGCGAAAGGAGGGTCAGGGCTACTACGACACCTTCCGCGATCGGCTGCTGTTCCCGATCCGCGACGAAAAAGGTCGAGTGATCGCGTTCGGTGGGCGCATTCTCGAGGGCGATGGTCCCAAGTACATCAACACCCCAGAAACCCAGTTCTACCAAAAATCTCAGGTGCTGTACGGGCTTGATTTGGCGCGCGCCGGAATCCAACAAAAGAACCGCGTGTTGGTCGTCGAGGGGTATTTCGACGTGCTTTCGCTCCATCAAGCGGGCTTTACCGAGGCGGTCGCCAGCTGCGGTACCGCGCTGACGGTGGAACATCTGGAGAAGATTCGGCGTTTCACTGAAAATGTGATCGTGTTGCTGGATGCGGACGCTGCCGGCACCCGTGCAGCGGAAAAAGTCCTTCCTTTGGCGCTTCGCGCTGGATTGCAGCCTTGGCGGTTACAACTTCCCGGGGCAAAAGATCCCGACGAGCTCATCCGAGAACACGGCGTTGAAGCTATGGAATCTGCGTTACAGCAAAAGGTCCCGCTGCTGGAATGGACGATCGACCGTCGACTCGAGTCGCGTGGGCACAATGCGGTCGGCAGGCAGAAGACCCTGGAGGAATTGATCCCCGATATCCGCGATCTTCCTGCATCCGTGTGGTCGTCGGTGGCGTCGCGGCTGCATATGCCCGAGTCGTCGGTGGTCGAGCAGATTCGGCGCTATGTTCCTCCACAGCCACCTGACGAAGGGGCGGACAACGAATGGCAGGAGCCCATACCGGTGACCCATTCCTGGCGTCCTCAGCGGGATGTGGTGCATCTGATTTGGTTGCTGGTGCACCACCACGCCCGGGTTGCGGACATCCTACATCGAATCGATCCCACCTTTCTGGAGGATCATGCTCCCGTTCGCAGCGCCATCGCTCGCCTGGCTGCGGGAGAACCGGTAGCAGCCCTGTTACCAGAAATATCCGACGCGGAGGTCGCAAAAACCCTCAAAGCAGTGGTCGCGCGTGCCGAACTGTATACAGAAGAGCAGGCCGCCGTCGGCATGTGCGAAGTCCTGGAGAGAATTCTCGCGCCGCGTCGAGAACTCCGGTTGAATGAGCAGTTACGACGCATGGAGGAAGCTCTCCGCACCGGTGATCTGCCCGCGCACCGCGCCGCCGGCCAAGAGAAATCCCAGCTCATGGCCGTAAAGAAAGCGATAAAAGCAGCTCTTCAGAAAAAAGACGTCGTAGCCTACCTGGCGGCGCTGGAGGCGGATGTGGCGCAAAAGTGAAAAGATGCGCCACGCTGAGTTGGCAACTTTCCGACACGGCGGTTAACGCCAGAATGATGTGATCTCTTGAGGATGATTTTTCTCGCCCCAACAACGCCTCTGCGTGGTGAGCGTCTCCCAGATCCACACCCCCTGTCGTGCACCGCCGCGTGCGCGCATCCGCTAGGAGCCGAAAGTCGATGACCCAGCAGAAAGACATCGCCGAGGTCCAGGAACTCATTAATCTCGGGAAGAAGCGAGGGTACGTTACTTTCGATGAAATGAACAACTTCCTTCCCACACACCTGGTGGCCAGCGACCGCCTCGACGACGTGATGATCATGTTCTCGGACATGGACATCGAGGTGGTTAACGAAGCTCGCAAGCGGGCTCAGGATGAGCGCACCGGCGCCAATCAAGTGAAGGAGGAGCGGGCCGCCGCCACCGACGCCAACCGGAGCAATGATCCGGTGCGGGTTTATCTACGGAAAATGGGTACGGTATCCCTACTTTCCCGCGAAGGTGAAATTGAAATCGCCCAGCGCATCGAGGACGGCGAGATCACGGTCAAAAAGATCTCCCTGACTTCTGCCGTTGGTGTCTCCTTTATCGAGGAAATGGTTGCCGAAGACGAAGAGCGGATTCAAAAGGCGATCAAGTCGGGCAAGAAGCCCCGCCCTACCAAAACACGCGCCGGACGCACCCTTGTCGAGACCCGCGACTTGGCTCAGAAGCTGTGCGTCGATCTCGAAGAATTGAACGAAGAAGTCCGCAAAGCCAAGAGCAAAAAGCGCGCTCAAGAGCTGAAGGATCAGATCACCCAGATCGAAAATGAACTCGTCGACGTCATGGAGTCCCTCGATCTGACCAAGCGCCAGATCGCTGAAATCTCCCATCGCATCCAAGACAATTGGATTCAGTTGCAAAAGGCCGAAAAGGAGATCGAGCGCGTCGCACGGGATGCCCGCCTGCCCGTTCGCGATCTGCGTCGTTCGATCCGTAAAGTTCGTCGGGACTACGATGGCACCGGCGTCGAAGTCGTCCAAAAGACGGGGATCGACGAAGACGACTGGCGCGATTTCGATAGCCGGGTTCGTCGCGAGCTGCGCAAGGTGCGGAAGATCGAGAAAGCGACCGGGATGTCGCGAGATGCCCTGCACGACGCCGCTCTGGAATTGAAGCGGGGCGAAGCTCTTGCCGAGCAAGCGAAATGCGAATTGGTCGAAGCCAACCTTCGTTTGGTCGTTTCGATCGCGAAGAAATACACCAACCG
>SYKL01000418.1 GCA_005797785.1 Pseudomonadota bacterium
CCTCGGGCGGTCACAATGACGCGGTCGCCATCGGTGCTCAGCGAAAAGTCCGAAAGCCAAGAACCGGCGTCCGAGTAGCGCACTCTGGAAAGGCTACGTTCTCCGGGTAGCTGGATGTCGACCTTTGCGCTGGATTTCGTTGCAGGGTTATAAATATGCAAATCTCCTGCCAGCATGAATGCAATCCGTCCATCCGGGGCAATGGAGGGGTAGCGGACATCCCAACCATTCTGGAATTGGGTGGCCGCGATTCGGTCGGATCCGTCCGGCGCCATGGACCACAGGTTGGCCGTACCGCCGTAGTCGGAGAGGAAATAAATCCGACCGTCATGCCACATCGGGAAACTGTCCGGGCCGTCGAAGGAGGTAACCTGGTGAAAGTCGGCTTTCTTGGGGTCTCCGACCCAGATGTCGTCCGCGGATCCGCCCCGGTAGCGCTTCCAAGTGGCTTCCTCTCGTCCCAAACGGGTGAAGGCGTACAGTCCAGTTTTCGGGTCAATCCCAAGCCGGGAGGCCCAGCCGAGCGGGAGTTCCGTGGCGTCGCCCCCGGTGCGGGGAACGGTATACAATCGCACGACATTGTTCGGATCGGTGCGGGGGGAGCGGAAAATCACGCGTCCGTCGGGCGTCCAATCGACCACGTCGTCCGGCCCCGGATGCCAAGTAAGCCGCTGGGGTTCCCCGCCTTCCACGGGAATAACAAATGCATCCATGTTTCCATCGTATTCTCCCGTGAAGGCGATCCACTGGCCGTCGGGCGAAAAATGAGCTGAACGCTCGTCTCCGACGTGGGACGTCAGCCGCCGAGCCATCCCTCCAGCGGCGGGTGCCAGCCACAAATCTCCTTCGGCACTGAACACCAATTGTTCGCCGTGCAGGTCGGGGCGTCGAAGGTAGCCTTCTCCGGCTTGGACCGACACCATCAACGACAGAACCAAAAGCATGACGACTCCGAAGCAGCTCTTTTGAACCTGCTATCGGGTTTTGCGTTTGCCTTCGTCTCGCGGATTTAAATTCTTTGACGTTACGACGTCAGGGCGAGGACGACGTTCCGAAAGGGTCGCCATTTCGAAGTTTTCGCCAGATGTCCAGGGAGTAGAGGAGATTGAAAACCACGAAGAGAAAAAACAATCCGCCGGTGAAGGGATCGGCTTCCTGTAGGGGGTTTTGCGGTGTTGCGCTCGCGTTGGACAACATCCAAAATCGAGAAATGATTCGGAGCAACAGGAGCGCCAATACCGTCCCTTCAATCCAAGGGTTGGTCCTATAAAACCAGCCCGATTCGCGCTTCTCAAATTTGGAGTGCTGGACTGCATAGTAAGCGAGGGTGGCTCCCAACGCGAGGCCGATGCCGTCCCCGATCAACGACACCGGATGCAGGAATGCGACATAGAGCTTGAGGAGTCCGAACGTTGAAAAGAGCACTGTACGAAACAGCAGCCGGTTCGGCTTGAACTCTTGGAACCCGATGGTGCGCTGAATCCGACGATAGACAAGGAAGGTTACCAATGCGGCGGGGACGGCGTAAGTGACGAGCGTTGCCGGCATGTGAAAATCCTTGACTAGGGGCAGGTTTCACTGATGTTCACGGTACCGCCGACGGCGATATTGTCCACCATCGCCTGGACGCTTGCGGTGTTCAAATCGGCGTTGTTGCACACCGTCACGTCGCCCGCAATGGATGTCACACCGTCAAGTGCCGTCGCATTGGAGAGGTTGGGGTTTCCCTGAATTTTCAGATCCCCGCCGAGGGTGGTCAGCGACCCCAGCCCGTCCAAATCAGGAAGATCGGCGTTGTTACGGATTTCGAGGTCGCCTCCGATCGCTGTCAACCCATCGAGGCCATTGAGGCGATCCAGCGTCGCATTGTCGGTTACCCACAAATAACCGCCGATGGAGGGGAGGAGTGCGAATTCCACCTCCGAAAGGCTGTCGTTGTACCGGATTTGAATGTCGCCGGTGACGTCGGTCAAGTGCGATAGTCCGGCAATGTCCATGAGATTTTCGTTGTGGTAGACGTACAGCGGTCCGTCGATCCGTTCGAGGCAATCCAGGTCGTCGAGATCGGTACGCGTCGTGTCATAAACGCGGACAAAGCCGTCTACCGCGAGCGTGCAGTAGCCGAAGCATGGGTCGTCGTTGCCCACCTGAAGATCGCCATCCAACTCCCCGTATTCCCAGGCGGAGTTGTCGTTGTCGTCGCAGTCAAGATCCGCGCGGACGCCGTCTCCGTCTCCGTCCTCTGGCAGATCGGTGTCGCTGGGGAGATCGGTATCGACGGGGAGATCGGTATCGACAGGGAGATCGGTATCGACGGGGAGATCCGTCTCGGCGGGGAGATCGGTGTCAACGGGGAGATCCGTCTCCAATGAGGAATCTGCAGGCGCGGACGTGTCGTTGTCCGTATCGGCGGGAGGGCAAGCCAGAAGAAGCCATAGCAAATTGGACATCAACCCTAGGTAACCAACTGAATCTTGTTCTACAAGGAGTGGCGCGGCCTTCCGATTTGGAGAGCGACCCCATACTGGGCTTGGGTCGCGCTGAACGCAGAACGTTATGGAATGCCGCCGTGCGCTGATCTAAGGTGTGAAGGGAGGTGGGGTTGAACTGCATCGATTCTCTACGAATGATCGGCCTTCTCGCATTGGTGGGGTGCACCGATCGCGGCAAGATCGATCCATCGGAGACCGATGCCGCACTGGACACCGAAGAGACCGGGGAAACGGAGGACACCAACGAAACCGGCGATAGCGACGAAGACAGTGGCGAAACCGATGTGGAAGATACGGAAGATAGCGGCGAAACCGATGCGTTGGATACCGACGATTCCGACCTTCCGATCGACACGGACCTCCCGGACGAAGACGGCGATGGCGTACCCGTCAACCTGGACTGCGACGACCAGGATCCCGAGGTGGGTACGATGCCTCCCACCTATCCCGACGCTGACGGCGATACTTTTGGGGATCCGAACTTAGGAATCCCGGCGTGCTTGGCGCCGGAGGAGTACATCGAGGATCACCAGGATTGCGACGACGCCGATCCGCTGATTCATCCCGACGGCATTGAGATCTGCAACGATAAAGATGACGATTGTAATGCTCTTGTGGACGATCATCCACCGAGCGGAACGCCTCATCATCCTGACGCCGATGGCGATACCTATGGGGACAGCGGCACGATCGTTCTGGCGTGCGGCGAGGGGCCGGGAATTGTGTTGGATGCGTCGGATTGCGACGACAAGAAATCCTGGGTCCATCCCAATGCAGCGGAGACCTGCGATGGGATCGACTCCGCATGCGATGGACAGACGGAGATCATGCATTCCGGGCCGGACATTCAGCAGTCCATTGACCTTGCGGTGGACGGCGACGAGGTTTGCATACCTTTTGGTATCTATGTAACGAAATTTTATTGGCAAGATAAGGGGATCCATGTCATGGCGGCGGATCCATCCAACCGCCCTGTGATGCGACCCAATGGTGCGCCGACGGGTCCGATGATCGCTTTTAATGGAGATAGCACTTCCATTGTCGAGGGATTTGTCATCGACGATTTCTCATCGTCCGTGTATTCGGCGATCACCATGCAAGGATCCGGCAAGTTGGTCGATGTTGACCTGACGGATATTGCTGCAGAAAGTGCGGTGTTGGTTGATTCGAACTCTGAAGCGATGTTGGAGAGAGTGCGTCTAGAACGAATCGACGCCACGGCTTCGGTCGGCGCCGGTTGGGTATTGCTCGACTCTTTCGCGGTTTGCACAGATTGCGAATTCATCGATGTGACGGGAGACATTGGGGCCGCGGCGTATCTGTCCGGGAGTGAGGCTATTTTTGTCGATTCGAAATTTCAGAACATCGAGGGAACGATGGGGGCGGCGATCTATGTCGATAATTCTGATCTGACGTTGGAGAGCTCCCAAGGGGAGAATGTCGAATCCACCTTTGGCGCGGTGTATGTGACGCAGGGCTCGCTCGCCTCCACGGCATGCGAATGGAGTGACAGCTACTCTCTGAACGGCGGCGGGGCGTATTTTTTGGCGTCCTCAGCTCTCATTTCAGCGGGCGACCGATTTATCGGCAACCACGCCTCCGAAGGGGGGGCCGTTCGGTCGGAATCCCATTCGGAATTGACTTTTTCTGGCAGTGTGTTTGTCAGCAATGCGGCGGCTGACGAAGGGGGCGGCGTGTGGGCTTCCGGGGGCGACGTCTGGGTGGAACAGTCCACCTTTGCCTGGAATGAAGCGGAGGAGGGCTCGGCCTATTTCAGTACGGATGGCGCAGACCTCGACTTGCTTCAGTCGTTGTTTGCTGCCAATCGGGCCTCGGGATTGGGGGCAGCCCTGGCGTTTGATGCGGGTTCAGGTGGGTTTGCCGATATCTGGAATTCGATGTTTTTGGACAATGTGGGAGGGGAGGCGGTGACCGCCTTGGATGCAGGCCCGTCTTCGGTACAGTTTCGCTACAACCTTTTGTTTCGAAATTCGTCGAACACGCTCTCGATACCTTCGAGCGGAATTGTGATCGCAGATCCACTGTTGGCGTTGTACGCTCCTTTGGTCGAGGGAAGCGCCCTGTTTCCTTACGCCAAAACGGGCAGCCCTGCGATCAACGCGGGGAATCCGAGTGTCTTGGATGTGGACGGTTCGATCAGCGATCTCGGTCCCTTTGGGGGGCTCGGCGCCCTGGCGCAACGAACCGATTCGGATTCCGATGGCCTACCGGACGATTATGAGCTCGCTTGGTGGGGAACTTTGAGCAAGACAGGCGGCCAAGATTCCGATGCTGATTCCCGGACGAATCTGCAGGAGTACAACAACGGCACCCATCCCGCCGTGGGAGATACCGACGGCGACGGGTTTTTGGATGGGGCGGACGCCTCTCCGTTGAATCCTGCCGTCCATTAGAGCATCGGCCGAAAGCCCTGATCGCGTTGTCGCGCGCTCCGCTCCTCCGTCGCGGGCTTCCATGCCCAGCTACCGTCCGGTGCTCGCTTTGCTCCTCGGGCTCAAGGCTTTCGATCCGCACTCTGGAGCACTACCGGAGTTGAACCGGTACGGTAGCGTGCATTTCGGGCGATCCGCTGAAGTCCATCCCCTCGATCGCCTGGATGAAGCAACCTTCGAGCGAAGGGTGGGAATAGGGGAGCCCGCTTACTTGCGCGTTGATCGCCCGACCTTGCCAGACGTCGAAGTCCAGCTGGACGTTGAACCCCTTGTCCCGCTCGGTTTTTGGGACGTACAGACCGCATTCTCCGAGTGGGCCTGCATAATTGGCCACCACGGCCTCCACCCAAGCGGTGCCGTTGGCGGTATCAAAAGCGCGGGCTTGGGGGCGAAATGCGCCGAGGAGGGCGACGATCACGGTGGTGATGGCGATCATCGCGGCGATGGCGATGGCCGTGCCGGTGCCACTGGCCAACCAGAGAACAAACCGCCCCCATCCGCGTTTTTCTGGCGGTGGGGGGTTGGGGGGGCGAGCTTCGATCGGCTCCGGGGTGACCTGGGTGCTGCCTTGCGCTCTTCGGGCGGGGAGGGGAGTGGCGTTTCCCTGCGCCGTTCGAGCGGGTGCCGGGGTCGGGGTCGGTGGCAGCGGGAGCTGGCTCGGATCAAACCGCGAGACCGGCGCGGTGTTCAGGTCGTTCCACTGAATCAACCACTGACGAAGGCGCTTTTCGAGGTCCACAGCGGTGTGGATCCGGGCAGACGGCTCTTGTTGGGTGGCGTCCCGCACCACGGCCGCGAGCTCCTCCGGGACCTGGGCCCGTCTTAGCCGAGGATCGAGGAAGGGTTTTTCCAGCTTTTCTCGCATCACCCGCGCCATGAGTTTGGTGGTGCTTCCCTCCTTTGGGTAGGTGGTATCTCCGGTCAGAAGTTCGTAAAGGGACTGTCCAAGCGCATAGACGTCGGCGGTCTCGCTGTCTTGCACCGCCGCCATGTCGTCTTCTTCGAAGAGTTCGGGAGGAAGATAGGCGAGCGTCCCGATCACCATGCCCGCTTGTGTCAGGTGCGCGCGGGTGATTTCGCGGGCAATTCCGAAGTCGATCAGCTTTGGAATTCCATCGTTTCCAACCATGATATTGGCCGGCTTGATGTCTCGATGGCGAACGCCGCGGGCGTGAACTTCGGCGAGGCCATTGGCGATGTCGGCGATCACCCTCGCGGCGCGTTCGGGCTCAAACGGACCTTTGGCGGTGATCTCCTCGTCGAGATCCATACCGCCGAGCAAATCCATGAGAATCCACGGCGTAGAACCCTCTGTATTGAGCGCGTGCACTTTCAGAATGTTGGGATGATCGATCGTCATCAATAGCTGGGCTTCAGCCACAAAGCGCTCGATTGAACCTTCTTTTGCGTCGAGCATGACTTTCAGGGCGCGCTCTTTCCCATCGTCCTCATGTCGAACGCGGAAAACAGCGCATTGTCCTCCTTCGCCGAGCTTTTCGACGATCTTCCATGGGCCGAAGTCGGGGGAGAGGGAGGACATGGACGGATTGTATCAGGGGCGAGATGGTAAAGCACTTTACGATTGCCAACGGAAGGTTTTTTGTGGGTGGCGCGTTGGAAGGCCGGCGCTGGGTTGCGGCGCTTAAATACTACAGGGCGGGAGAGCCATATGAGGAAGCTACTTTTCGTAGGCGTGTTGTTCGCGGGATGCGACGGGGGTGGGGGTGGAACCGGTGGGAGCGACGACACGAGCTCGTCTTCGTTCGATTGTACCGTCTGTTACAACAACGACGGGTACGACTGTCCCGATCAAGAAAGCTGCGACGCATGCATGGATGATATGGATTGTGGGGGTTGCAGCTCCTCCGTAGAGGCGTGTGAAGAGTAGCTTGCGGTTCCGCATGGACTCCTCCCCCCGATCGCGCTAATGCGTGCGCCCGTAGGGGGGCTCTTTCATGGGTGGTATCCTTCTCCTTGAGGACGGTCGTCGGTTCACGGGAGAGGCGTTTGGAGCTACCACCACACGCGTTGGTGAATCGGTATTCAACACCGCGATGACGGGCTACCAAGAGGTGCTCACGGATCCGTCGTACACCGAACAGGTGGTCACGATGACGTGCCCGCACATTGGAAACACCGGGGTCAATGAAGACGATCCCGAGTCTTCCCTGGTTCATGTGGCCGGTTTTGTGGTGCGGTCTCTCACCCGTGCGCCTTCGAATTGGCGCTCGGTTGGTGGATTGCATCAGTACCTGGTCAAACACGGCGTTCCGGGCCTGCAAGGTGTCGACACCCGAGCGTTGGTCCGGCACCTGCGCTCGCGCGGGGCGATGAAGTGCGTCATTTCGACCGATGGGACGCCGCTTTCGGAGCTTGAAAAGCGGATCGCGGATTGGCCGGGGATGGAAGGGCGCGCGCTCGCTGCCGAGGTTGCCTGCAAAAAAGCCTATGTCTACGCGGATCCTATCGCGCCAACGCTGCGTATCTCGGTGATCGACGGCGGGATCAAACAGAACATCCTGCGGTTGTTGGCGGACACCGGGGCTTATGTGCGCGTGCACCCCATTTCCGACACCGCGGAACAGTGGGCGTCCGGGGTCGATGCCGTTTTGGTGGGCAATGGGCCTGGGGATCCTGCCGCTCTGCCGCATGCGATTTCGCAGTTGCGCCTACTGGTGGGCAGAGTCCCGCTGCTCGGCATCTGCCTGGGACATCAATTGCTGGGCTTGGCTCTGGGAGCCACCACGTACAAACTAAAGTTTGGCCATCGCGGTGCCAATCAGCCGGTTCGGGATGAACTCACCGGGAAGATCGAAATTACGTCGCAAAACCATGGGTTTGCGGTGGAACGGGACTCGCTGCTCGCCACCGGCGCCATCGTGAGCCACCTCCACCTCAACGATCAGACGATTTCGGGCTTCATTCACCGCGAAAAGCGGGTGATGGCAGTTCAGTACCATCCCGAGTCGGCCCCCGGACCCCACGATTCTCGCCCGTTGATCCTGGACCGTTTTCTCAAATTCGCGCAAGGGGAGGTTGTTTGAGCCAACGCCCGGAAGTTCTCCCAAAAGGTAGTACGATCCTTGTGCTCGGTTCGGGGCCGATCGTGA
>SYKL01000419.1 GCA_005797785.1 Pseudomonadota bacterium
ATTCTCCCCGTTTTGGCTCTGTGTAGTGAAGGTGTGGCTTCGCCATTGCTCACGGAAGTCTGGGACTCCCAAGATACGCGGGGCTTTGGCGAGTCCGTATCTCCTGCGGGCGACATCAATGGCGACGGCTACAACGACGTGCTCGTCGGCTCTCCGTTTTACGACGATTCCGGTCGCGTTTATCTGTATGCCGGAGGCGAGAACGGGCTTCTCCCTGCCGTACCGGTGGAGCTCGGCTCCATGAACGCGGAGTTCGGTCGCGCCGTCCAACCCGCTGGCGATCTCAACGGAGACGGTTTCGACGATGTGGCGATCGGCTCGCCCCAATACACTGGCCCAGAGGTACGCGAAGGGCGCGTGGATGTCTTTTTCGGTTCCGCGACTGGCCTTGGGGTGGAATCCGGCTGGTCGGTCGATGCGAATGTGGCATACTCCGCATTGGGCTGGTCTATCGGCGCCGGAGACTTGAACGGGGACGGGTTCAGCGACCTGATCGTCGGCGCCCCCGGCATTTGGGACGCAACGGAGACCCGCGTCGACGTCTACTTTGGTTCGGAAGCTGGGCTATCGCTCACCCCCGACTGGAACATCGCGAGTGAATCCTTGACGCTGGGGACGGGCGTGTCATCGGGGGACGTCAATGGCGACGGCTTCGATGATCTCGTCATCGCGGACAGTACAGACGCGACCGTGTTCCTGGGCTCGCACCTCGGCCCTTCCGCAGAAGCCGATTGGAGCCTCGTGGGGGAAGAATGGGGAGACTGCTTTTCGGTCAACGCGAACGGCGATGTCAACGGAGACGGGTATGCGGATGTCCTGCTCGGCGGCCTTCTTGGAGAGGCTTCCCTCTACCTCGGGTCGGCGACGGGACCGTCCACAAGCCCCGCCTGGACAGTCAGCGATCCGTATGGAGCCGACTCCTGGTTTGGATACTCTTTCGCCGCT
Source organism: Pseudomonadota bacterium (assembly GCA_005797785.1). Classification (GTDB taxonomy): domain Bacteria; phylum Myxococcota_A; class UBA796; order UBA796; genus SYKL01. Next base: position 946 of record SYKL01000419.1, read on the forward strand.
GGCGATCTGAATGCGGACGGTTTCGATGACGTAGCCGTCGGTGCCGAAGGCTACAACAATGGCCGGGTGTTCGTGTACCTCGGCTCGGCAGCGGGTCTAAGCGAAGAGGAGGCCTGGTGGGGTGAGTCCGACGACTACGGCTCCTATTACGGTGGGGCGGTCGCGATCACCCCCGACGTCACCGGCAACGGCACCGACGACCTGATGGTTGGGGCTCCCGAGTATAACCAGACAGGCGAATATACGGGGCACGCCTACGTGTATTCAGCCGATGCGGACAACGATACAGGCGTTCCCGACACCGACACGGATGCGGACACCGACGCCAACACGGACACCGCCGCCAACACGGATGGCGATGACTCCGACGCCCGTGCAGAAGTTCCCTGCGGTTGCAACGCGTCCGCTCCCTTGGGTGGCTTATGGACGCTAGGACTCGCGGCCGTTGTTGCACGAAGGCGTCGATCGCAAGCCGCATAGATGACAAGGACATCCAAGTGGGGCGTAGCGCCCGTGGCGCGGCGCTGCTGGGGCGCCCGCTCGGCCCTGGCTGTGAACGAGTTTCCGGTACCGTCGCATCGTCCAATGAAAAATGGTATACGAAGACATGCTCCTATCCTACCGGTTCGCTTCTTTGTGCGTCGTTTTGGCTGCTGCCGGGGCGATTTCATGCCATGGAAATGGGGCTACCCCTCCTGACGAAACGGACGGTTCGGATACCGATACGTCGGTGGCTGCGGACTCGGAGTTGGGTGACTCGAACCCTGGCGACTCGGAGCCGACGGATTCTCAGATATCGGATTCAGACACGGGAGAGTCCGACGAACCTGTATTTACGGGATTGTGGATCATCGATACGCACGCGCACATCTTGCCGACGGATGCGGACCTCAACGACGCCTACATCGACGATCTGATGGCGGCCGTCCAGGACGCGGGGGTCGCCCACATCGCACTGGGGCTCCACGCGCGCCACATCCCAGATCGTCCGCCGACTTTCTCGGAGCAGCACGACGATTGGACGCTCGCGGCGGCGGAAGAGTACCCGGACCTGATTCTGCCCATGTTGGCGGGTTTCGACCCGGAAGACGAAGCCTCGGTTGACTACGTATCCACTGAACTCGCAACCGGTCATTGGCGCGCTATTGGCGAACTGGACCTTCGCAACACCCCGAAGCAGACGACCACGCCCATGAATCATCCGGTGATGATGGAAATCTACGCGTTGGCGGCGGTGTATGACGTTCCGGTGATGTTCCATTTCGAACCCTGTTATGGCACAGACTGCGTGTCCGGAGCCGCCGAACTGGATGAAGCCGTTACGGAAAATCCAGATACGAAGTTCATCAATGCTCACTCATGTCCGCCGAACCTGATGGGTAACTATCCGAACCTGTACTGTGAGTTCGAGGTTTCGAACGGAAACCTGCCGCAGTCCAACATTTTCGACTTTATCGTTCTTGGCACGGATATCCAGAACGCGCAGCTCAATACGCCCATCGGCAACATGGTCGATATTCCCTACGGCGAGGTGGTTGACCTGATCCGCGAAAAATTGGCGGACCTGGATGAGGCTGACGCGCAGAAGCTTGGGACGGGCAACGCCGAGGTTTTGTTCGGCTTGTGAGGCGGACAGATCTTGTGGCCGGGCGCCTGGGGCCTCTGTCAGCGGCGTTGCGGTAATAGGAACTTCAGAAGACCTCGATCCGTTACGAGCGATGCCACGGATGTGGTAGCCTGGGGAATCTGAGGCCAGCATGCGCATTGCCGTCCTGTTCCTGCCCCTTCTCGGCTGCTTCGCCAGCAACGGGCAGGTATTGGAACTGCTCGACGCCGACGACGACGGTTTCCGCCCCAGCATCGCAAAGGAGTACGGCGGTGAACCCCCTTGGGACTGCGATGACCACGATGCGAGCGTCTTTCCTGGTGCCCCCGAGGTCTGTGACAACGAGCGGGACGACGACTGCGACGGCGAGGCGGACGAGGACTGCGTCGTCGAAGAAGTCCCCGTGGACGACGACGGCGACGGGCATTTCAGCGATGTGGACTGCGATGACGCCGACCCCGAGCGGTACCTGTGGGGACCGGTCGGCGATCCCGTGGTGCTCAACACCCAGCCGCAAATCGAGACCTTCTGCGCGTCCTATGAGGGGTTCACCTGCGGCGTGGGGCGGGTGGGGGACCTGACCTTCCAGGGGGAGAGTATCGAAGACCTTGAGCCGTTGAACTGCATTACGGCGGTAGAGGGGTCGCTCAACGTCTGGGGCACCGGTTTGACCACCTTGGCGGGGATGGACGGTTTTACGTCCTTGGGCGGATTGGAGGTCGCCGGCAACGACGGGTTGGAGGCCCTCGACGGCCTGAACGGCATCGTTCAGATCCATGGGACCCTGCTTGTCACGGAGAACCCCTCGCTCACCGACCTCGACGGCCTGACGAGCTTGACCACCATCGACGGCACACTGTCGATCTCGGGGAATCCCGCGTTGGCCAACCTGGACGGGCTGTCGGCGCTCACCAGCGTCAGCAACAGCGTTCAACTGACCATTTCCGACCTACCCAACCTACAAGGCCTATCGTCGCTGAGCCACGTTGGTGGCAGCCTGGAAGTATCCTACAATCCCGCGCTTCTTGATCTCGACGGCCTCCAGTCGTTGGACGAGGTCGGAGATCTCAACGTCAGCGGCAACGTTTTGCTCACGAGCCTCGCCGGACTCGACTCCCTCACTGCGGCCGAGAGCGTGACCATCAACGGCAATCCGTTGCTTGCGAACCTTGATGGACTCGGATCCCTGGAGGTCGCCGACGACCTCACTATCTCTGGGAATCTGGCCCTCACCAACGTCGACGGATTGTCAGTGCTCACCCATGTGCACGGCCCCGTGAACGTCTACGGAAACGACGCCCTCCTCGAGCTCGATGGCCTTTCCGCCCTTCAAACGGTGGAGGGCGGGATGTACCTCAGCGACAACCTCTCCCTGGTGTACCTCCAAGGGTCGGACGAGTTGACGTCGTTGCAGGGAGGGCTCGACATCCAAGGCAATCCCTTACTGCACAGCGTGATGGGCTTTTCGGCACTCGCCGAAGGCGTCACGTCGCTGACCGTTCAAGGCAACGACGGACTCACCCTCTTCACCGGGTTTGACGCCCTCACCAGCACCGCCGGCGACGTCCTCGTTTCCGATAACCCCTCCCTGTTGCACTTTGACGGACTGGCTGGTGTTACCGCCATCGGTGGCGATCTCGTGATCACCCAAAATGCCTCTCTGGCCGACGTCGACGGCTTTGGAAACCTGGAACAGGTGTTGGGCGACCAGGGGCTGTCCATCGCGTACAACCCGGTGCTCTCCGACGTCACCGGGCTTGGCTCCCTTACCGAGGTGGACGGCGGCGTTTGGGTCGCCGAGAACGGACTCTCCAGCCTCGGCGGCTTGTCATCGTTGACCACCGTCGGGGGCGACTTCGGCCTCTACTCGCTTGCAGGGGTCGGCACTTTGGCGGGCTTGGAAGCGTTGACCACCGTGGACGGGTACTTCTCGATTCGTGACGTCGACGGCATCGTCGATCTCGACGAACTCACCTCCCTAACCACGGTTGGCAGTACGTTGATCATTGAGAACAACAATGCCCTGTTTCGAGTGGACGGCATCTCCGGGCTGGTCACCGTCGGGGGCGGGGTCGTGATCCTCGACAATCCCAACCTTCCCACGGCGCACGCCTGGGAAGTGGTGGGAGCCATCGACAACGTCAGCGGTAGCGTCAACATTCAGGGAAACGCGCCGTAATCGGTGCCGATCCTTCGCCAGCCGTCCGCGGTATCGTCCACCCTACCCACGTCAACGAGGTGCTGTCCCCTCATTTTTGGTGCGGCACCCGATGCCGCCGCTCAACGACAGGGTGTCGTTGGTGAGGGAACGGTCGAGAAAGTAGTTCCGCTCGAAGCCGAGTCCCTGGTAACGCTCGGCGATGTACGCCTCGGCGCGGGGGTCCCCGCCGAGCATCACCGAGAACATCTTGCCGTCGCCGCCGGTGGCGAGTTCCGCGTTCATGAAGTTCATGTCCATCTCTTGAAAATCCCCTGCGATGCGCTCCACCTTGAACCCCGCCGCGGCGAGCTGGGCCGCCGTCAGATCTTCCACCTTTTTGGTTGTCTGGGCCTTCAACCGGAGGGCCTGCAGGGCCGGCTCATGTTCGTCGCGGATGCCGCCACTTTCGCGGGTCCACTGCTCCTGAAGTCGCTGTGCCTCCACCGCGTCGTTCACCAATGCCCGCTTGCCGGGCAGCAAGGTGATCGCCATGTCGAGGTGGAAGCTGGCGGGTTGTTCGACGGCGATGACGCTCTCCACGGGAAGTCGCAGATCGGCGGCAATCTTCGCCATCACCTGGGCGTCGGTCTCGCCGTTCGTGCGGCTCGCCGCCACTGAGTCCTTGCCGATTACGGCGTACGGCTTGCCGGCCGCGTCGATGCCCGAAAGGGTGTTCCCGCCTTCGAGGTAGGCGCGGCCCACGGTGGCACCCTTGCCCAAGGCGCTCGCCAGCGCCGCCTTGTCCGCCGCTGCGCCCGTGTTTTCTACTTGGCCCAACGACATGCGGGTGGGATTCGGGCCGTTCGCGCCGAACTGAGCGTTCAGGCGATCGGACTGTTCGGAGCGGATGTCAGAAGTGGAAGCCGAAGGCCCAGGAAGCAGCACGTTCCCATCGGTTCCAATTTCCCCGTTGTCTTCCGTCCAGGTGCTCTTCACCAGGCCCGCCTGGATCGTCACTCGATCCGTCAGCCCCGCTTTGGCGAGCGCAATTTGCGTCGCCCCGAGCTGGGTGCTGTTCACCTGGGCGTGCACCCGGAAGCCTTCCTTCGCCCCCACCAACGCCATTTGCACCACGTAGGGAATGTCCATGGCGGTCTCCACCGCCATGTAGGTCGTCGAAAGGGTCAAGTTCCCGTCTTCCGGCATCAGGGCCGAATCGGTGAGCAGGGAGCTGGCTTCCGTGAATGGCTGGATGGCGCTGGCGGCCGCGGCGTTGCCGTGGGGCTGCTGATGCATCGCCACACTGTCGCGGGCGGTCCAGTGCTCCGGGTCGTTTTGCTGATAGGGCGACGACCAATCCAGTCGCCCGCTCGCGCGGGGCGGGGCGATCCCTATGCTGCCCATGGGGACCTCACGTCGGTGCGGCGTTCGGTCGTCGTACGCATTCCCCACCACGGTCCAGGTTGCGGCGGCCTCTTAGCCCCACAAACGTTGTAGGGCGGTGGGGAATCGGTTCCAATTACACGCGCTTAAACGTGGCGCGGATCCCGTTGGTCGCCCTGAAACGGCTCATCCCCAAGGGGCCCTGCAACGGCTCGATCCACTCCGCTCACACCTGGGGTGACGTCCAAGTTGTCGGCGAACGCTCATCGACCGGCCCCGCCCCCCGAGTTTCGTACCCCTTTCGCGTCATTCCTCCCATTCGTCGATTTCGTACTCGCAGACGTCCTCGGTGATCCCATGGGCATCGGCCAGGTACAGGACCCGGTGAGAGTCCCAGTCGCTCTCCACATCCACGACGAATGAAAAGTAGAGCAGTCCCTCATCCGGCGTGTCGACTGGCGAGAGCGCCGGGAGGCACCACCGCTGCTCGACCAACTCCTGGTCCATGGTCACGTCGTGCTCTGCGAAACACGCGAGGCGCGCCGCCTCCATCTCGGAATATTCACGGGGAGGACTTAGGACGTCCGCAAGGGGCGTCCACACCGTGGACCATCGGGCGGCCGCCTCCTCCACCGTGGCTGGCTCGGGGAGCTCATCCTGGAGAAAGACTTGGACCACCAACCGAATCCAGCCAGTCTGCACCTGCGCCTCAAGCATAATGCTCCCTTCCTCCTCCATTTGGACCAACTTCACGTCGAGGGACGACTCGAGCTGGTCCTCCGTCCATCCGCGCTCGGACAGAAGGTGTGCGCGAAACCCGTCCGCCCAGCGCTGGCCCTCGGGGGAGTCGCAGTCCGGTGTGCAATTCCAGTAGTCGACGTTCCCGTTCCAGCA
>SYKL01000420.1 GCA_005797785.1 Pseudomonadota bacterium
GCCCCCGGATCGCAGCGCTGACAACGAGCAGCACCGAGATCTGCAACGTGCTGATCACGATCGGACGAGGGTCGTTCGAGGGTTCAACACCGGATCAGTTTGGCCGCCCCCGACAGGATCAGTTGAGGCGCCCCTTGACACTCAAAGCCCTTGCTGAGGCTCTGGGCATGGAGCTGATAAAGGCAAAACCTTTGGCTGTGCTCTACAGGAAGAACCTGAAGGTATCACCAGGAACCAAAACCGAATCCGACGGCCGGAAGTTTATGCGGGTGCAGCTTCGGGCACCGGATGGTACCGAATTCGTTGTGTACAACACCCACGCTGTGCGCTGGGACGAACATCAGCAACCCAACCCGGCAGTACGAGAGCAACAGATAGCGAACCTGACAAAGAAAGCCGACCACGAGACCCTTCCCACCATCGTTGGCGGAGACTTCAACGAGGACTCAAGACGACCGTACGCTGCGGAGGGTTTCGAGACCCATCAGGGCGAAGAACCTACCTTTCCAACGCAAGAATCCAACGATCCGAAGCTCCAGACAAAGTTGCGACAATCGGGGACTCCTCGGCAGGAAGGGCCTGGATCCACTGCCGAAGCCATCGACTACATTTTTGCGGGAAATGGTGCCGACAGCCTTGAAGGAGAGGTCCTGAAGAGCGCCGGAAGGGCCTCCGATCATTATCCGGTACGTTCCAAGGTGGCGATCCCACGCAACAACCAGACAGTGAAACCTTAACAAGAACCGACCGGCCCGGTTCCTACGGGCCGTCCGATGCGCGCCGCCTCGATGGGCCACGGCGCGCCGCGATCGCCAGCTCGTCGATAGTAAACCGCTTTACGATCGATCCAACCGCCGAACAAAGGCTTCCTGTTCCTCCGATTCCACCGCTCGCGGGCTGCGGATCGCCCGAACCCGGGCGATGGCAGCCTCCGGGGCCCATCCCCGTTCGACCAACAGGCTTGCGGCGACGGTGCCGGTTCGGCCGAGACCACCCATGCAAAAGACAACAATCCCCTCGCCTTTGGAGAGACGGGCTACGAGACCAGCAACGAGGTCGCGCATTTCAGCGAGCTCCGGAACCGACTGATCGCGGATCGCCAACCGTTCAAAGGTGAGTCCGGAAGCGATGCATCGCGCGGCGAGATCGGGAACTCCGAGAAGGTCCAACTCCGACTGCGGCAACAAGCACACCACCCCCTGAGCGCCCTGCGCGAGTAGGCTTTGGAGATCTTTGTCCAAAGATCGGCCGCGATCACGCCGTCCCGGACAGAGGGTCATGCCGAGGCGGCCGGGCAGACGGTGATCGGATTCGGCAATCCAGTCGACGCGAAGATCCCCGGTCAACGCCGCCGCTTTCGCGATGTCTTCCGCCCAACCGCAAGCGGCGGCGAGCGCCCACCGCTTTTGCAGATCCGAGCTTTCATCAAACGAAAGGGTGTGCGCCGAATACCGGAGGAGGGCTACCCTCAGTTGTTGTGGATCCCGATCTTCTCGAACGCGCTCCGCACCCTTTGCTCGCAACAGCCGAAGGATCTTCCAGGCTTTTTGGAGTGCGGGAACCGAGCTTGGAGGGGTGGCGGGCAATTCGGCGCGAAGGTCGTCCACTTGGCGAAGCGCTTGCAGAAGTTGGATGCCCTCGGCGAGTTCCGCCTCATTTTCAATGGGAGTGAAAATGAACAGGAGGTCGTTTTCCAGCTTCGCCAAGTCTTTGAGAACGTGCCCGCGCGCGGTGTGAAACCAATCGATCATCCACACATTGTCGCGGGCGTCGATCAGGATGTTCGCACCGTTCAAATCGCCGTGCACATAGCTGACGTAGTGCGATTCCGGCGGGCGCACCGCCGAAGGGAGGAATTCCGTATAGAAACGCACCAGGTTGGTCGCGGAAAATCCCCCGGGGAAGGTCAGCTGGGGTGCATCGACCGCGGTCCCCACCAAGCGTTCCACATTGCGGCGAACGCTGCCCGCAAACTCCGGTTTGAAACCATAATGATCGAGAACGGGGAGGTTTTCGTACTGGGCCGCTGCGGAAAACCGGCCGAGGATCTCGTCAAACACCTCGGACAATACCGCTTCAATCTTGGCATCGGCGCCCGGTTCGGCGAACAACCCCTTGAACGTCTGGACCTTGCCCGAACCCATCGAAGCAAAAGCGTATCGGATCCCGGCGCGAACGCCGAGATCCACGAATCCGTGCACCCGCGGCGCGTGGTTGCCGAGGATCCCTTCGACGCGCTCAAAGGCCGCGCGCTCGGTGCTAATCAGTTTCCGCGGTCCGACCTTCGTGACCGAGGGTGCCAATTCATGACCGAGCGCGTCCCAGGCGCGGGTGCGGAACACCAATGCGCCGGAAAAGCCGCCGCCCAAGGGGGAACACTCCACCCTCGCTGCATCGCGGTACAAGTATGCAATCAAATCCCGATCGGCGGCGTCAAAGGACTCCAGCCCCTTTGGCGCGGCGCCCGGCGGTGGAGTCCAGCTTTCGGCAGAGCTTCCGGCCAGCCAGTCGGTGAATTCTCCGATCGCGTCAAACACTTGAACGCCGAGGATCTTTTCCAGTTGGGTGAGCGCATTGAAATGTTGGCCGCGGGAATTGCTCGCGGTCAGCGCCGAGCAGGTCGCCAGTTCTTCAATCCCGAGGCGTGTTTTGAGGTCGTACAGCAGGAAGGTGACCTTCGCTTCCGTCCAGACGCCGACCACGCCCACCCGCAGCGGACCCGAAAAGGAAGCGAGGAGCGCCGGAAGATCGGTGCCCTCAAAGTCGTTGAGTCCGGTGGCATTGACGATGTGCTCGGACGAAAGGGCCGGACCAAATACGAAGGTGGCGCCGTCCGTGTTTGCCAGGCAATGGGCCCCAAAGGTGGCCAGATGTGAGGTTTGGGAGGGGTCTTCCGCAGAGTGCCAATCGCGAACGTGGATCACGGCGAGGCGGTCGGCCGGTTGTTGTCGGGCCCAGGTCATCAATTGGGCGATGGGTCCGCCATCAGCGTCGGGACCGAGCAGGCGTTGGGATTCGACCGCGCCGACGTGAAGTTTGTTGGGAAGCGGATCATGGGCGGATACCGCGCCAACGAAATCGCGCTGGAGACACTGGGTGATCAGGATTGAAGGCATGGCGAAGGGTACCACCGATCGCGATAGCGGGTGAAGCGGCGCCGGAGGCGGTCGGCGAAGCCGACGGAACCCGCGAAACACGCGGTGCCCGAAGAGCAATCGCCCAGAGCAAGGGGGGGCTACTGGGCGGGCCCAATCGTAAAGCGGGTTGACTATCAGGACACCGCAGGCAGAGCCCTAATAATCCTACAGGGCAGCGGGAATCTATGGGCCGACCCCCGGAACCGTCGGCGCCGGGGTGCCCCGAGTCGGCGCGGGACCAGGGGTTGGAGTTGGGACGTTGGCGGGTCGTTATCGTTGGGTGCGCATGGATCCTTGGCATGAGCGTTGAGCGACAACAGGCGAACAAACGAATCGATGCTACCAAAAAACACGGGGCCTCCAAAGGGTTCGCTACCCGGCCGACCTTGTATGCCCGATAGCTGCGCGACCGTTTGTCGCAGATTGCACCAACCGCGCGCCGGCGATGCGCACTCCAGGCACACTCCACCGGTGCATGACACTTCACACCATCGCGCAATTTTGATGCACCACTTGGGCACCTTGGGCTTCACTCCATCCCTCGGCACGCTTTCGTCGGGTCTCCGCGCTCTCCACTCCACCGCGGTGGGCGCCCTACTCCTCCTCGTACAGCCCGCCGACGGCGATTTCCTCCAGATTCTCGATCGCCGCATCCAGTGATTCCAACCCGGTTTGCGCCATCTCCAGCGACATGGCGGTAAACACCAAGAAGCTCGATACTCGCTCCACCCGAAGCGCAAACCCTGCCACCAACGGCTCAAACTCCGGAAACGCGGTGGTGCCCGAACGCAACACCTCCCGGATTTGGCCGGCGATCTCCGTGTCCGGCACCCCGCGGGCGCGAACGCTCTGCACCCGACGGCGCACCTCCCGCCAGAACTGCCGCTCCACCCTTTCTTCGGGACTTCCTGGCTTCAAGGCGAACGCCCGCTGTTGCAGGGCGGAAAGCCGCACCGGATCCACCGCCGGTGTCACTGCTAGCGTTTCCAACAGGCTTTCCGCAGCCGCCTCCACTGAAGCGCTCGCGGATCCCTTCTCGGCAGCGATGGCCTCCAAGCAATCCATCAACGCTTCCGTTGCCGATAAAGCCTCCTCCGACCTGCCTTGACTCAACAGCAACCGACCGCGCATCAGCCGCAGGTGCGCCAGATCGGCTTGCGCCTCCAACCGGTCATCGTCCACAGGAACCGCCTCCAACGTAGGTGCGGTCTTTAAGTAAGCTTCCAGAAGCTGAATCCCTGGCGCCAGATATTGAAATGCGTTTTCAATTGCATCGCCCCGACCCACGCTCAAGCGCGTCAATTCGCCGTAGGATTTGGCCAAAAGCGGCGAGGCATCGCCGTGCACCAAACGCCTGAGCGCCATGGCTTCGAGGTACCCCGCCTCCGCTTGCTCCCAACGCCCCACCCGATGGTGGCCGATCGCCCTTTCGTTCAGCACTTCGGCGCGTTCGCCCGGCGACACCCGAGGATCACCGGCGATCGCCACCGCCTCGTCCAGAGACTGCTCGCTTTCCTCCGTTCGGTCCAGCATGCCGTACGCCCGGCCCAACAGAGAGAGCGCCTTCGACCTCGGACCTGGCTGATCCAGCCATGCGGCGATCCCCGACGCCCGCGACAACAAGGCGACCGCCTCCTCGGCTTCGCCGCGGTAGATCCGCGCCGAGCCAAAGCGCAGCTTTTGCCCCAGCACTTCCTCGGTTCGCTCGGCCGTCGGGATCCGCGCCAGAGGATCCCCCGCGCAGATCGCCAAGAATTCCTCATCTTCCCACAGCGACTCAAAGTAGTCGTCGGTCTGGGCGTCGGCGCTCCACTTTTCATTGAGGTTGACCGCCACCCGCAGCGCCTCCAAAGCTTCCTCGCGACGCCCCAATTTCGCGAGCACGCAGCTCAGATTGAACCGCAACGCCTCTGCCGGGTTGTCCCCAAACCAGGCGGTGTCCGCCTTTTCCCGCTGCAGGAATTCCAGGGCGTCCCGATACGCCAGCACCGCCTCCGGATGCCGCAGCCCAAACGTTCGCGCATTCGCCCGGATCTGCCAGCCATAGGTCGAATTCGGGTCCAAGGTCACCAATTCATCGCCGAATTCCCACGCCCGTTGCCAATCCTCGGCTTCGTACGCCCGTCGCGCCAGACTTGAAACGATATCGACCTCGGTCGTCGGCGCCTTGATGAGACGGTACAATCGCTCCACTTCCGGGGATCGCTCCCCTTTGAGCAGCGTTCTCGCGCGGGCATAGTGCGATTCGTCGCTCCGTTTCGCGAGCTCGACCCACACCTCAGCAAAATCGGGGACCGCCGCCGCGACCCGCTGCAAGCGTTCGACCTCGCCATAATAGAAACCGATCAACCAGTCGAACAGGACGGATGGCTCCCGACACAGGGACTCCAGCACCTTGGCTGCACCCACCGCCAGCCCCAATTCGTCGGCTTCCACCCATTGAACCAGGCGCTCCTCGACTTCTGCGGGCAACGCATCCAGCGGTGTTTTGGCGATCTTCGCCCACAAGGCTTCCACCCGAGCTTCCAGCGCCGGATCTGCAAACGAAAAATTGTCAGGTTGCATGCCTTCATGCGCCTTCTTCTGGCAGCGCTGCTCCTCTCGGAAGGCGCCGACCCAGGCGGCGGCGAGTCCGATCTCACCCAGTCCAAAGTGAGCTTCCGCTCGCAATGCCAGCGCTTCCAGCTGATCTGGAAACTCCTCCAAGGCGGCGTTGATCGCGACCGCCACCCGCTTCCACTGGTTCTTGGCGGCACCCTCGCGAGCTCGGGCCATCAACGTCCAAAAATCGTCGGTCGGTGCATCAAAGAGGGTTCCCTCCTCGGCGCTCGCCAGCCGGGCTTGGTACCGAAGAAAATCCGGCTCCAAATCAGGAAACTGCGTCACCGCCTCCCGAAACTGCTCGGCCACCGCCGCAACGGGCCGGTCGACCAACCCGCGAGCGGCCTCCCATCGTACCAACGGCTCGGGGGACATCAGATACGACGCCATCTCTCGAAGGAATCGTTCGGGTTCGAGCTGGCTGGCCACCACCGCCGCGCAACACCCCAGGTGCCGAAGTTGTTCCAAGGGGGTAGCCGGATTTGCATTTATCAGCTCGTCCGTTGGAAATGCCGGAACTTTAGGGATTACCGTCGGCGATGCGCGGAGCACGCCAGCACCGGATCTCGTCTCCACCTCAAAAAGAACGGTTTCCCCTGCTCTCTCCCATTGGCTGGATCGCCAGCCGTGCGTCCACGGCTCGTCCAATACCAACGTCCAACCGTCCTGCCGGGCCAACGCGGCAAATTGTTCGTGGGAAAGCGTTTCTTTCACAACCCAGACGTTCAACGCCATGATCACGCCTCCTCGAACGGTTTCGGCTGCAAATGGGCCAACAAAGATGCGCGAAGATCGGCGTCCTTCGTCAACAGCGCCACCTCGGAGAGAAGGCCGTCCATGCCGAACTGAGAAGCGATCCCGACCAACTCGCGTTGAATCGCCGGATCGGATGCGCCGAAGATCGCCGCGCGCAGGGCGGCAAACGAGGTCATCTCGCCAGGACGCAACACACAGCGGAAAATGGCGTCATGAATCGGGTTATCCGAGTCCTGCTCCAAATTCGCAGCCAAGATCGAATCCCCCCGCAACACCGAAGACGCAAGATCGACCGGCACATCCAGCGGCAGGTCCAGTCCGATCGCGGCGTTGACCGCCTCGATCACCGCATGGTCAGGCGCCGGAGAATACCGAAGTTCAAACGCCCACACTCCGTAGTGGTATTGCTCCACCCGCAACACGCCGCCGGACCACAAGGTCCGCGCGCTTACGGTCGGAAACCGCCCAGGATGCTCCTTTTCTGCATCCTCTCGCGCGGCGTGCAACCGCATCATGCCCACTTGCCGACTCACGTTCTCCCACGGATCATCTACGTGAAAGCTCGACCATCGGGCGTCATCCATCCAGGTTTCCACCTGCTCCAGCGCAGCCTCGATCGGCTCCCGGTTCTCCAAGCCGAGAATGCGCACCGATCGGTACGACTTTCGCTGGCTCACCGGCGTCGTATCCCCCAATAAGTAGCTTTGTTTCCAGCGTTCCAGCGCCGATGCCTCCAGCTCCACCCGCGACCACAAGAGTGCGGGATTGCTCACGAACGAGGCCCATAAAAACTCAGGGGACTCCGGATCGAAAAACAGAAGCTGAAAACAAGGCAGCTTGGACAGCCGACGAACCCGCTCCGCACCCACCATCACCGGCGTGGAACGCTCAATCCGACGCTCGCAGGCCTGTTGAAACTCCGCCCCCAGCGGGAAGCGCCGCGCGTCGGAAAGCACCGCTTCGCGGAGCCGCTCGCGCTCGTCCAACTCCAGCAGGCGGAAATCGTTGGAAAGAAGGCTTTGACCGCGGGATAGTAAGTCGGGTGGAACTTCCATGATGACCTCTTCCGCAACCTAGCCGCCGGATTTCGCCTGCTCCAGCGCTAGGAACAACCTGGTACACCCTGCGACAATTCACTCGTAAAGCGGTTTACTAATTCCACACCCGTGAGGATGCCGGTGGTGGAACCACCGATTAAAGCCACACATGCCCCGCATCGTATTCCCAGGGAACCCCTGGCCGGACGGACACCGCATCGCTCAATTCGCCTGGACCGGACGGTACGATCTGGAGGGGCTGTGGTTCGACTTCCACCTGGAGACGGCAGCATACGACGAAGGCGACAGCGGGAGCGAGGGAACCGAAGACTGGACCGCCCCTATCGCCTGGAACAACTACCACCACTGCACCCTGTCGACGCGCAAATGGGGTGATCGGGGTGTGTTCGTTGGCGACGAAAATCGGCCGTTTGACCTGACCCAACTGCGAACACTCACGGCAGACCCCCTCCCCATCAGCAAGGCCGATTTTCGGGAGACGCGCTCTTTTGGCATCTATTTGCTCGGACATGACGCGGTCGCGGATCACCGTTGGCAGTTTTCCAGGGTCGGAGGTAGTGATTTCCGCATCGATTGGACCGGCAAGATCGCACTGGCGTACGTCGGCGACGATGAATTCAAATACACCTTTCGCGCACACCACCCGGCTGCGCACTTTGGCGGCTTTGCGTCGGAATCGGGCGCCTCCGATCGCGAAGCCCAGGCGGTGTTCAACGACCTCGTTCGAGATCCAGCTTTGTACCGGAGGGAACGGCTGGGCGACGTGGTGTGGATGCGGCCCGAACCCCATTAGTCAAGTAACTTGACTAAGTACGAACCCTCACACACGTAAACGTCGATATCGCGTACCGTTTGGGGTGAGGTGAATTTGCGTCAAACGGTATGGCTGTTGGTGTTCGGGTGCGGCTCGCCAAACCCCATGGATACGGTGGATTCGGAGGCCACCGAATCCGACGAAACCGTGGTTGTGGACTCCATCGAAACCGACACTCCCGATTCCAACGCCCCGAGCGATACCGACTCGGATCCCGCTGTCGATACCGACACCGATGTCCCGCCGACGGAAGAATTATTGGCGTTTCCAGGTGCGTACGGCTGGGGCGCCAACGCGTCCGGCGGAAGAGGCGGGGCGGTAGTGCATGTGACCAACCTGAACGCCAACGGGGAAGGCAGCCTCAACGCCGCGTTAGCGATGGAAGGCCCGCGAACGATCGTGTTCGACGTCTCCGGGGTGATCGAAGCCGGCGCCGAAATCGTGTCGCCGAACGTCACCATCGCGGGCGAAACCGCACCTGGAACCATCACCGTCCGCGGAATCGTCTGCGGCTCGCAGTACGAGGGACAGTGCAACAACGTCATTCTCCGCCATCTTCGCTCGATCCCGGCGGGGGATCGGCCGGCCACCGGCTATGTGATCGACGACGCGCTCCGTTTGGACGGGGCAAATCGGGTGATCGTCGACCACCTGACCTTGGCCGGGGCGGCCGACGAATGCGCTCAAATCTCGATGGCGTCGGACATCACCATTCAGAACAGCATTCTCGGCGAAACCGTGGGCTACCATGCGGAATACGGAGGGATGCTCCTCAACTATTCTTCCGATGAGGAGCCCCTCGATCGGCTCACCATCCACCACAACCTGTGGTACCGCTTCTACGGCCGTCAGCCTGAAATCACCTGTGAAAGCCCAGACTGCGACGGTCACCGCGCGCACATTGAGCTGACGTCAAATCTCAATTGGGATCCGGGGTGGTTTGTCAGCTACGGCGGAACCGCGAGCACCGAGCTGACTGGGGAGTTTTTCATCGATCTCCAGTGGCGCTCCAATTGGTTTGAAACGCGCGAAAGTTACCCGTTTGGGATGATTCAAGCCGACGTATTGCAGCACGACAACCAGCTGTATTTCGACGACAACCACCTGAGCATTTACCCGAATTGGTCCGACGAACAATTGGCGTACTGCTGCAACGACTTTGCATTGTACGGTCCGCACGTTTGGAATGCCGAAACCGACGTGGCCCTCGCCACCGAACCGCTCGACTTCCCGGAAGTGCCGGTCACCCCTGCCCATGAGTTGGCCACGGCATTGCCGCCCTGGGTGGGGGCCTGGCCGCGGGGCGCATTTGAAGAACGTGTCGCTGCGAGGGTGACTTCCGGGGATCTGGTCGAACTTCCGTGGTCGGAGCCGGAGGCCGATGACTTCTTTGATTTAGCACCAGCGACCGAACTTCCTGTGGATTCGGACGGTGACGCCATGCCGGATGCATGGGAAACGGAGCATCAGCTGGATCCGCAAGACCCGGAAGACCGCAATGGAACCGAGCTCTCGGCGGCGGGGTACACCAATTTGGAGGTGTACTTGCATGAGCGGGCGGCGGCGCGGATGGAGTGAAGCGCGTGAGGTGCATGGAGTGCGGCGCAAAGCGCCGGTGCGAAGCACCGAGGGCGAAGGCCCGAGCACGGAATGGACCGACGGCGGAGCCGGCACGCCCGTCTGGTGCCGCTGAGGCACGCCTGATGATCACCCCTTTTGCGTTGCGCGATCGCGGCCGGAGGGTTTCGTCCGGCCCTCACCGTCGTGTCTCCAAATCACCCGCGCTACACCCCGCAACACCGTTGCGTGCCGGCTTCGGGTACAACACGCCCAACCGATAACCGGGAGGGTTTATGCGACTTTTCGGCCTGTTCACGTTCGCTTCGCAACTCACGACGGTGGCACTGTCCGCGCAAGACTGCAGCGGCGGCGATTCCGGGGACTCGGCGGAATTGTCGGCGTTGGGGGAATGGGACACCGACGACGAATTCGGCTCCGCTTCCCTGTTGCTGGGAGAGGGGGAATTTCACTTGTCCGTACTAAATTACTCCGATGACGGCGACGGTTACGACTACTCGGTATACGGCGAGCCTCAGTTTTTCGATTCGGGCCTGATCCGGCTCCCCGTTGGCGGGATTCTGGACTTTGATTCGGTATCCACGCTCGCAGGAATCGACTCCTACACCGACTGCTCCTACGACTCCTCTGCGGACGAGTTGGACTGCCAAGGGGCATTGTCCGGCCATTTCCAGTTTCACCGTCGATAGAAAGGCGGCGAAACCTGGGTCCGTCCGGACTCAGTCCGGGCGGAAACGTCGGATCCCAAGCGTCGTACGTGCGAACATCCTTTCAAAGGCAAAGCCGATGTCAACCGGCTTGCATGCCCACCGAAGGACCAGTCCGCCTAAAATCTTCGTTTTGCGCGAACGACGCAATACCCATTTACAACCTACGACACGGGCGTCGCGGTCAGGTGCGATGCACACCCGTATCGCCGCAAAAATAAAGGTTCAACGCCGTCCTTTACGTTGGCACTGCGCTTGCAATTCACCGAGCGGAGGTCACATGAGACACTTTGTCGTTGCATCCGCTCTATTTGGCATTTTTGGGACCACCTCCGCTCTGGCCTGTTCCTTGGCCGCCCCGCACATGGTGGAGTCCTACCCCGAGGATGGCGCGGTCGATGTCGCCCCTTCCGCCACGCTGGCCGCCCGGATCGTCAGCGGGGAAGGCGAATTCGAAGTTCACCTGGAGAACGCCGCGGGCGAAGTCGTCGAAACCGTAGAACTTGCATCGGACTCCAGCCAGGAAGACGCGATTCCCGCCATTCAAAGCTCGGTCCACCGGTTGCAGCCGGTCGAACCGCTGGTGACCGGACAGACCTACGCCCTCGTGGGAACGGCGTTTGCCGGCGATCTGTCCGAGCCCTCGGTTCAGCGAACCACCTTCGTTGTGGGGAACGAACCGGGCGCCGTCGAGTTGGAAGCTGCCGAATTTTCGCTGAACCTCGGAGCGATCGTTGAGGGTATCCCCAACGATTCCTGTGGCCAGACCGAGGATCAACAAGAGATCGAGGTGTCCATCCCCGCTGGAACTCAAGCGAGACTCGTGCAAATCGTCAATGGTGACGGCTTGCGGGCCACCAGGATTCAGGCCGCTGGGGAAGCAGAGGCACTCACGATTCTCGAAGATGTAGGTGAATTGCCCTGTTACACGCTCCAAACCTTCACGCTGGACGGCGCCCAGTCGGTGGAGTCGGCCGAACAATGCGTCACCGAAGACGAGGTGGAAGCGGCAGGATGCAACCAGGCAGGCCCCATCAGCGGTCTGGGCACGCTGGGCGCCCTCGGCGTGTTCCTGCGCCGCCGTAAATCGACGATGTGGGTGTAAACCGCTGGCCCTTGGCAGGTAGTCAACCTACTTGACCAATGGGCAATCCTAGAGGGCCCCCGTCCATAACGCGGCATTGTACATGGCTTGTGGGGCACCGGTCTGGTAGTCCGCCATCCCGGTGAACCACACCCCGCGCCAGCCGTCGCCCTCAAAGGCGATCGTCGCCATATGGCCGTCGGAAGCTTCCATCACCACCGTCGCGCCCGGCAAAAGTGCCTCCTCCCAGGTGGGCACCGACTTGCCCTGCGCATAGTCCCAAGGCGACATCGTATAGGTCGAAGGGATGTTGTCGGCCAGAGGGTGGTTTTCGTCAACCATGTTGACCGTCGTCTGCACGATCTCCGCATGGGCCAGCGCCAGCCCCGTCGCCCGAACCCCCAGCAGATCGGCCAATTCGCTATTGTCGAAGTTCTGGGTGTGCTCCCATCCGTCCCACGTCACCAAGTAGGTGGCGATGATTCCGCCGTAGCCGCCCTCGACAAAGTCGCGAACGGCCTGCTTTTCTTCCGGGGTGTACACCACCGTGCCGCCCGCTGGATCCGTAAGGATCAAAGCCGTCGCCTGGGTATTGATGAGGGTATCCGCAGTAAATCCAGCACCGACATCGATCAATGTCACCGGGCAGGTGCCATACAGGGCCCAATTGTCATCGAAAGACGACCAAATCAGGGATTCGTTCTGCGAACTGGCGACGCCCCCCCAACCAGGCAACAGCGCCAACCGAATGCCCTCGGCGTCTGCGCCATCGCAATCTTGGTCGATCCCGTCGCCGCAGATCTCGGAAAAAGACGGAGAACGCTCCGGATCCTGATCATCGCAGTCATCGCATTCATTGCTGCCGTCGCCGTCGGCATCCTCCTCACAATCCGGAACGGCCGTTTCGGGAGGCGGTTCCTCGGTTTCCACGGCGGTGTTCGGATCGTCCCCAGGATTATGCAAATCGTATTCCGAGCATCCATAAGCCAATAGCAGCGGCACAAATCGAAACATCCGAACTCCAGCGGCCGGAGCATAGCTGCCGGTTTGCGAACCCGCCGCTTCTTTGTGCGGCGATCGACAACGCCGACGGAACCGACGGAAGAGTGTCGGACGTCCGTCACCGCCAACGCGCGAAAATGCCGGTAGGAAGGTTCGGCGGCGACGGCATGCGGCTTGCTTTGTGGAGGTTGTTCACGAGGTTTCCATGAGTCAAGGGTATCGTTCGCCGACGGTGTCGGAAGAACCTTCACAAATCGCCGTCGAATCTGCAAATGTGGCGTTCGACACCCCAGGTGATGCCCGATACGGAAACGCCGCCGTCGCGGAACAGCTGAACCGAGCGAGCAAATCGGCACCGCTGCCACGGCCAGGCGCCCCTGCGACCAAAGCGGAAGCGTTGGCCCGGCACCGACGGAATTGTGCAAGGGTGGACGCCCTGCTTCGGTCGGCCTTGGCACAAGAGGTCGATCCGGCACAGTCGCACCTGTCCCGGACCAATCTGCTTCGAAACTCCGCTCAGTGGATTCAGGAGGTGGCGCAGCTTCAGGTGTTGTCGCCGACCCATGATTCGCATCTGCGGCCGATCGGCGATGATGAAACCGCCTATTTCGACAATCGGCAGTTTGGGCTGGGAGGGGCAGCCGACTACGGGGATGCGCATTCCACCGATGGAATTGAGGTGATGTTCACCGGGCAGATGGGAGGGATGGGCAGCGGGATCATGACCCTCGTCGATCCCATGTTGTACTCGGAGGGAGATCTGGTGGAAACCCTGATCCACGAGTCCCAGCATGCCGCGGATCAACATCAATCCGCTTGGTTGGCCAATAAGGATGTCGACGGCTCCACAACCGTCGCCCAAACACCCTACTACAACCTGCACATGAGCGAGTTCCGAGCCTACTGGCTTGAGAATCCAGAAGGCGGCAACGGCGACGACTACTCGCCATCCTCGGAATCAGCCCCCGCTCCCGTGACGGTCACCGCGAAGTCCTCAGACCCCCAAACCCAACAGACTTTCTCCAAGACCGTGCAGACATCGTTCGCAAATGCCCGACAGCACGACATTTTCATGCACATGTTCAACGAGCGTTCCGACGGAATCTACTTCGGCGATGACGGTTGGACACAGGACTACGCCTACCTCCCTCACTTTTACGCCTTTGATCCTGCCTATAAACAGATGGTCGACCGATACACCGTTCCCACCTCGGGAAATGCCATCAATTCGCCACGGATTCAAGCGCTGAGCGCCGCCCTCAGCGGGCCCGACTGGCGCATTCAATGGGACGCATTGGATGACTTGGACCGCAATTATTTGGCGGGGCCTCAAGCAGAACCCTTCTGGCATGCGGCGATCGGCCCGCTGGGGCCTGACGGAGCGCTAGCCCTGCGCAATGAAGTTCGCGGCTCCGTTTTCACCGGGCCAAGCGTCCCAACCGTCAAGGTCGTGAGCGGCGACACCCTGTTCAAGCTCGCGGACCGCTTTCTTCACGACGGCGAACGCTGGCCTGAGATCTTTGCTTTGAACGACCAACTCACCAGTCCGGACGTCATCGTTCCGGGCGCAACCCTAAGGATGCCCAGCCAATGAAACGTCTACTCTTTTTTGTGTTTGCATGGGGATGTTCACCGGAAGTGGAGCCGAAGCCAGAGCTCAACATGGAGCAACTACAACATCTCTCCAAGGCGCTGAATGGTGACCTTGCAAACTCCCCATTGCTTGACCAGTGCGTCCAAAACTACGGTTCGAGCTGCGCGAGTCGACTAATCATGCGACACGGCCTCCGCGACCCTCAATTCCGGGCGCTTCGGGCGATACCCACGGTTATGCCGCCGATCAGGTCAGGTTGTGGTGGCAAGTACCCGCCACGTCACCCGCGCCCACATCGCAACCACGCGGACACTTTTGTTGGACCACATTCACCCACGTCGGGTAAGTTTGTAGAATGACCCACGCCGACATCGTCCATGCAGCATTGGCGCTTTCCGACGAAGATCGCCTCGCTCTTATCGAAAGGCTGATGGACTCGTTCGATTCAGAGGACGAGTCGATTACTAACCGCGAATGGACACATGCTTGGGCGTCCGAAGCGGCAGATCGCCTCGACGCACTCGATCAAGGGCGAGTGACGGGGGTTGATGCCGATACCGTTCACCGCGCGCTGCGGAAGCAGTTCGGCGGCTGAGTTCCGCGATGAAAGTCGTCTACCACCCGGAGAGCGTCCAGGAACTTGAGCAGGCCGCGCTCTGGATCGAAAATCAGCGGTCCGGATGGGGATTCCGCTTTACAAACGCGGTGATTGCGTCTGTCGATCGGCTTCGCGAGTACCCGGAGGCCGGAGCGCTGCTTGAACGCCACGTTCGAAAAACTACAGTCCGAAGCTTCCCATTTCAGGTAGTTTATGTGTACAGGGAGGAGCTCAGCGAAGTCGTGATTTTGGCGATCGCGCATTCGCGGCGGAGACCAGGCTACTGGGCAGGTAGGCTCTCGAATCCTTGAGGAAAAAGCATGGACTCAAACTCGAAACCTGGTGGTACGAACGGTTCGGTCACACCTTCGACTGCCTTACTGAATCAGAGCTTCGCTATCTCGAAAGGACCCCGGATGTTGACACCGTACGAGATAGACTTACTGCGGAAGAGTGCTCATGAAATGACGGAGCGGTTTCAGTGGCTGCGCGAGCAAGAAGAGGCGCGTAAAAGAGCAGAAGACCATCCTTCGAGCTGACCGATCCTGACGGAGAAATCGGGTGCGGTGCGGATGGCCGGCGCCACACCGGTGCAAGCGCAGAAGGCGCGTCCTCCTGATCAGGGCTTCTGAAGTTCATCCAAGCGTTTCTTGGCATCCGCCTGACCTTGCGCCGCGGCTTTGGCGTACCACTCCCGCGCCGAATCGACGTCCAGCGGCACCCCGACTCCGTTTTCGTACATCTCCCGCTCGCGTTGAAGCTGGGCCAAGTGAGGAAACGCCGCTCGGTGCCGATCCAACGAAGCATCATCAACATACTCCATCCACTCGGCAATTCGGTCGTCCAAGGCCGAATCCGAGAGTGTTGACATGTCAACACTCGTATTCAGCTCCGCCACATCGCTCTCGTCCGCTCCGGCCAAAGTAAGCTGTTGACCAGGGAAAATTCGGTCAGGGTCGGACCCGACGACGTGTCGATTCCAGGCGTAAAGCGAACGCCACTGTGTCACATCGCCCAACCGATCCTCGGCAATGCTGGACAACGACTCCCCTGGCTGAACCCGATGAGTGGCGGAGCGCAATGCGTCCTGCTGAACACTATTTTCGAACACCGACATCGCAACAGTCTCCGACGTTGGCTGATTTTCCGCCGAACGTGGAACCGCATAAGAACGACCCACAGGCACCTCCGCCGGGAGGATTGGCAAACGGCGTGCCCGGAGAGAGGTACAGGTGAAGGTACATTTTCGTTGGTTGGGCGACGGAGATGTCGGCCGGAGTGACGGACGTCCGTCACCCGCGTGAGGTGTGCAACAGAAAGGGGAGGCATGATCATCAGGGGCGGGCGAATGCTTCACCGACGGATCCGAACCCGGGACCTGATCATCAGCGGCAATTTATTCCTCGCGAACCAGCACCCGATCCGGCGCACCGGTGCAACGAAAGTCGTTTAAAGCACCACCGTCCAAAGCCGGCGCTACAAACAACTGAACCTCCTCAGCCGACGCCACAAACCCAAAGTACTCTCTCGCTTCTGGCGGGGTTCCCTGAGGCCAGACCGACATCGCCCCATCGCACGTTTCTTCTATAGGTCCCAGGCCGGCAATGTCGACGAACACGCGATAGACGCGCTCTTCGCCCGCAATTACGGCAGCCCCAGCCAAACCAAACCGGTATTCTTTGGTATCCGAACCTTGATATCGGCCGCCGATGGTGGCCAAGTTGACCACATCATCGAAGGTTGTGGCGCCGGGAACGGCATATCCAAACCGGACAAAGGTGTGTCCTTTGAAAACCACTCCCCCATCGCCCACGCGTAGGGGCTCGATGCTGGAACCGGCCACAGCGGTGACGGGATCATAGACCCGAACAGCCACCCCAAACGTCCTAGGTTGATCGCTCACAACCAAGGGGTAGGTGTAGCCTTCGTGCTGAGAGCCATCGTCGACGAGCACCTCCCATCCGCCCGGCAAGGCGGAACTCCGCAGGATCCGAAGCTCGGAATGCGCGCTTGCAGCGACGGCGACGTTCACCTTTTGGGTGGTGCGCAATTTCTCCACGAAGGATGCGCTGATCCAAGCGCCCTCGTAATGCTGGGGATCGGGCACAGGAACGGAAGCGTCCGATGGAGCCCCTCCGCACGCCAACGGCCAACCGGCGATCAACCACATCGAACGACTCGGTGCCATGTTCCGCCTTCTTTTCACAAGCACGCTACCACAACCGCGTGAGGTGCATGGAGTGCGGCGCAAAGCGCCGGTGCGAAGCACCGAGGGCGAAGGCCCGAGCGCGGAATGGACCGACGGCCGAAGGCCGGCACGCCCAAGCCTGGCGATGGGGGGCGCCA
>SYKL01000421.1 GCA_005797785.1 Pseudomonadota bacterium
AAACTTAGCGATTCGCGACCACTGGCTGTCGCTCAACATTAGGCGCAACGGCAACGCTCACCTCCATTGAGGTAAGATCGGAGCACTCGATCCTCACTTGATCACTAATTGTGTCCCGGCGTTTCGAAGACAGACCCTAAATCGCCAGCGATGGCCTCCAGATCGTCACTCATCGCCGCCATCGCATCGTCGATCGCCGCCAATTGCTCATCGGAGGGTTCTACGTCCTCGATCAGCGCCGCCCTCGCTTGTGCGCGGCGGATTTCGAGCGCGGTTTCTGCAGCATCCACGCCAAAGTCTTCATTCATTGCGGGGTTAGTTCCATCCGCGCCCACCCCAGTTTGGAAGCCGGGGTCACCTGGCTTCGGCGTCACCACGGCAACGCCAGTATCGAGAATGGCCGGTTCGGTGGTCACTTGCGATCGGCTGGGCGGGGCGCGGAGCATTCCGGTGACCGCTCCAGCGAAGTTGTTGGGGTTGCAGTCGCGCTGTTCAAGTTCGGCGATCTGTGCTTCTTTTCCTTGAAGGCGTGAGCTGCTGGGCAGGCCGCCCAGGGCGACCCCGATCACCAACCCGACCGCTGCGGTAACGATGCTGCGCATGATCTCGTCTCTCTGCCGAAGTGGTACCCGTACGCTCTACTGGCAATTTGTAGTGCACGTGAAGTTCGCGGCAGTCCCAAAATCGTAAGTAGTGGCGTTGCTCCAGTAGATGTCGTGCGGCGAATTGGAGTCGGCGCCTTCCCCCCAGTCCGAGTTGATGCTTTCGAGGGTCGAACCCCCGTAGGTAACGATCCCGCTGGTCGTTCCGCTGTTGCGCAGGAATTCGGAGTTTTCCACCACCACGGAAGCGTTGGCCAAGTGGGCGGCGCCGCCAGCTCCGTTGGTCGCATTGTCGTTGATGTGGGAGTTTGAAATACTGGCGGAGGCATTCGAAAGGTAAATTGCTCCGGCGTAGCTCGTTGTGTAGTTTCCGGTGAAACTGCCGTTGGTGACATCAAGGTGGCTGTCTGACGCGTAAATACAACCCCCCCACGAAGCACTGTTGTCTGTGCAGGTAAGGCCGTCGATGTCTGCATTTACGACATGGTAGGCATCCAGCGCCGCCCCGTAGGTCGCGGAGCTGTCGGACACGCCCACCTCGGTCGCCTGGAGGTCGTCGACTTGGGAGATGTGGATCGCGGCGCCGGCGTTGGTTTCAAAAGACACTTGGTTGAAGACGGCGGTTTCTCCTTCGAAGAGGTACACAATTCCGGAGCTTGCGTTGTTTCCCTGGACGGTGCCGTCGGTGTAGGAGAAGGTGGCTACATTTGAAACTTCCACGGTTTTTCCGTTGGTGTTAGCGTTGCCGACCAAGTTCACCCGCTCGAGATCAACCTGCTGTAAACCATAGAAGTAAGCGGCACCTTTGACATTCTCGTCAAAGTCGACGTCGGACACCATAAGGGTGCCGGTGCCGTCATCCGTGTGCGATACATACAAAGGTGGCGTATTTCCTTCATTAAAAGAAAAGACGCCGTTGGAAAGCGTTGCCGCTTCGACGCCATTGAGGGTGATTCCGGCCGTATCGAGCGCACTTTCGTTGTTGGTAATCTCAAAATCGTGGAGATCGAAGGTACCGACTTCGCCCGCCACAATGGCGGTGGTGTCGTAGGAATCTTCGGCGGCATAGTTTCCGCTAAAGACCAAGTCCTCCCCGGTAAAGGCGTCCATGTTGTACGCGGAGATCGCTGGCCCCGCCGCCGCCGTAAAGGTGATGCCGGTGACCGACAACCGTGGCGCGGTGTTGACATGGAACGCCTCGTCGACACTCCAGAAAGTGGTGCTTGAACCAGCAACGGATTCGATGATTAAGGGAGAGGTTAGGCCGAATTCGTTGATCGGTTCGTCGTAGGTTCCAGGGCAGACGCGAATTGCCCCGGAGCCGTCAAATTCGATGGTTTCAATCAGATCTCCGAGCCGATTGGACGACAGCACCCATTCCGCCCAAGTGTCGTCCGTATACAGGCTGAAAAAATCCTCGTCGGCGGTCATGTCCGAACAATCATTATCGACGCCGTCGCAGGCTTCATCGCGGTTGGGGTGGCGTTCCGCATTTGAGTCGTCGCAATCGGTGTTGTCCGAGGAATAGCCTTCCGGAACCGCGCAATCCTCGCCTGCGATTTCCGATGCTCCATAGGAGTCGCCGTCGTTGTCGAGGTAGTACGGCGATGGATCGATAGCGTCGTCATCGATCAATTCGTTGCAGTCGTCGTCGGCTGCGTTGCAGACTTCTGCCGCCCCGGGCGAGATGTCCTCATTATCGTCGTCACAATCGGTATTGTTTGACGCACTGATGTCCGGAACGGTACAGGTGCAGTGTTCGGTTCCGGCACCAAAGCCATCGCCATCACCGTCTTCAAACCAGCTTTCACAGCCGATAGAGCCTTCGTCGTTTGTGCTGCCGGAGCAATCGTCATCCTCGGCAGTTGCACAGTCTTCCTCGTTCGCTAGAGGTATGCAATCTGGAACAACGTCGGTTTCATCGGTCTCGGCGGTGTCGATCGAGCTATCCTCGGCGGTGTCGGCGTCTTGTGCCGGCGGGCAACCAAACAATGCGAGCCAGAATATCGCGGACTTCATGGAAACCTCGGCCCCGACTATAGGTGGCGTCCCCAATTGCGGTCAACTCCGGTGTAAGCTTTAGGTGGGGGTGGCGAATGTGGTCATGGCTGATGGCGGTATCTTTGGCGGCGCCCGCAAAGCCGGTCTTGGATCGTCCGGCTGCGGTGAACATTCCGGTTCAAAACGTGGCAAACGGCTTTCCGGCGACCGATCTTCCGGCGGTGGTGGCGATCGGTGCAATGACGCAAGATGGCTATTATGGCGCGTTTTGCTCGGGGACCGTGATCTCAGGGCGCTGGGTGTTGACTGCGGCGCATTGTGTCGATGCGATCGAGGAGTTGGAGGCCGACGAAGACGAGGACTACGATTTTGTGGTGTTGTTCGGCGACGATGTCTACCAAAGCTTAGAAGACTACATCGAAATTACGGAATGGGTGGTTCATCCGGACTACGTCAACAACACGGGCGTCGTGGGCGCCCCGGTGCTGACGTTTGCGGACATCGCTGTGCTTCGTTTGGCTTCCAATGCCGATCCAGACCCGATGCCGTTGTACGATCAGTCGGTCACCCCCTGGCACGATCGAGAGCTTCGTTACTCCGGTTTCGGCGTGACGAACAACGATCCGGAAGCCGAGGTGGATGGATTGAAACGTTATGCGGACATTCCCTACGCCGGATTTTACGACGACCTCATTTTTGGCTACGATCCTGAACAAAACATTTGTCATGGCGACTCGGGCGGAGCAGCGCTGGTGGACGAAGGGGGCGGTTGGCGGTTGGCCGGGGTCAACAGCTTTGGCGGCGCTTGCCCCGGCGGTGAGAATGCCGCGGTGAGGGTGGACCGGTATCTTCCGTGGTTGGATTCACTGGAAATTCCATACGTCACAGAGAGCGGTGGCGAAAATGCTGGCGCGGAAGCTACTCTTGTGGTGGATGTGTACGATGGGTGGGCACCCGCGGTGGATGGCACGGAGCCCGTCACAATGGACGGATCGAAGGGGCTTGACTCCGGTTGTCAGCAGGCGGGCGGATGGCCCGGATGGGCGGGGGTGGGCCTGCTCGGACTGGCGCGGAGACGCCGCCACCAGCACTAAAACAGGCGAGGAGCCACCCCTTCGGATATTTATGGATTTATTCGAAGTTGGTTCACTATTTTGCAACAATCTACAACCGCAAAAAAGTGGATAGCGGTGCTGCGGCTCGGTAAACGAGGTGCTAGATCCAGCACCCATGTCACTTTCAAAACGCGAAATCTACGAACGAACCGCCCCTGCCACGCTGCTCATCGTCACCATGCACGACGATGGCACGCCTGAGGGCGTTGGATCCGGGGTGATCATTGGGGCCGATGGCTTGGCGGTCACCAACTACCATGTCATCGAAAGCGCTCTCAAAAATCCAAGTTCGATTCATTGCTTTCTGCCACCTCCGGAGAGTGAGGCGGCGGCGGACAATCTGATCGCGTTTCTTAAGAAGTACGGGAAAAATCCGATCCGTTGCAAGGTCGGCAAGCTTGCTCCGGACATCGACATCGCCTTCCTGCACCTGGAGCCAGGGCCTCGGGAATATCCTTGGATTCCGCTCGGTGATTCGACCAAGGTTCGGCCGGGCGATGATGTGGTGTGCATTGGCAATCCGCACGGATTGGTGTGGACGATGACCGACGGCTCCGTCAGCGCACGCCGTGAAAATGCGATTCAAATCAGCGCTCCCATTTCACCGGGCAATTCCGGTGGCCCGTTGGTCAACTCCTACGGCGAGCTGATTGGCGTCAATTCTTTCGTGCACGCGACCGGTCAAAACCTGAATTTTGCGCGTCCCGCGCGGCTGATTCATGGCTTGCTGGGGGATGCGGGTTCAGATGAGGCTTGGGTGGCCGAGCCTGCGAAAACGCCGCCGCGAGGCGTGGATTCCTACACCCTCCATCGGCAAACGATCGGCGGCACCACCCGACGTCGGCTG
>SYKL01000422.1 GCA_005797785.1 Pseudomonadota bacterium
AGGCGCTCCGCAAGTTGCGGCATCCTTCGCGCAGCAAGCGATTGCGCGCATTCATGGAGTGATCTCGCCGGTTGACGACGAGAAGCACCGATTCCCCTAGGAGTCGGCGCTTTCGTTTGCGCCACAAATAAAAACGGCGGACCGAAGCCCGCCGTTTGCCGATCCCAATCGGAATCAGGCGCCGTCGGTGTCGCCGGCGTCGGTATCTTCGGGACAATCAATGGCCATGTTGCACGAATCCGGCAGCACGGGGTTTCCAAGGTCGAAACACTCCAGCGCCTGCGCGTCTGCGAGGCAGTCGTCGAAGTACTCAGGAACAAAGGTGCACTCGCCGAATGCGCCGGAAGCCTGTGCGCTAACGACCGGAACACAATCCTCCACCGTCTCGAACGGAGGATTTTCACAGCCCAGGCTGGCCGTACATGCGGCGAGAACTACCGCTTCCAGGAACTCTTCCTCGGTCATGCTCGTATCGGTGTCCACCACATCGGTGTCTGCGGGATCCGTGTCCACAGGATCGGTGTCGTCGCCGGTGCAGGCGGCGAGCGAGAACGTCAACAAACTTGCCCAAATGAAACGCATGTCCCCTCCATCGTGTGTGCTTCTACCGGCAACCTCAAGCGTCACCGTCACGACACAGAATGACACATTTTCGGAAAAAGTAAAGCAACCGCACTAAAAGTCAGGTCCGAAAACAACCTACAAAGCACGTTCACCCGACCCTCATCACCGCACATCAACCGGTGCCGCTGCGTATGAAATCCGCGTCCACGTCGCCGCAGTTCACCCGCCCTCGAATGTCCCAAAGCGTCCCGGATCATAAGATCAACTCGCCAGGACAACCGTCCAAGGATACCGCTCTTTGAGGAGATCCCATGGCCAATCGTTCGCACGTCTACACCTACAGCACCGATCCGCTGACCCACAAAGATCTCTCGGAATGGAAGTGGGCAATTCCCGTTGCACACCAGCTGCTTGCCAGCGGAAATCCGCGCGTCGCTGAATCGCACATCTGGAACAACGACCAGAAAATTGCGATTGAAGCAGATTTCGCAGCAGGAATCGAACGGTTGTCCGCCTTTCTCGGATGGCTCCAACGGCAGCCCGAGGTCGCCAATCCCGCGGCTTTGGCGAAGGCGATCCAACGTACCCAGGCCTTCTTCGAAAAAAGCGAAAACCGCAAACCCTTCGTGTTGCTTGAAGCGGCGGAGATCTTCGTTCTTGACGAAACCACCCCGCTGGGAACTCAGGCCGAACAGTTGGTCGCCGAGATCCGCATGTTGGCCGCCGAGGTTGACCGCGCCATCGCCAACGAGGGCCAAGTGCCTCGAACCCTTCTCAAGTTGGTCGAAACCTGGGAGGAAGAACTGGGCTTGTATTGGACCGACGTGGTCTATTTCTCGCTGAACGGCGCGGCCGAAACCGCTTAGTGAACCAACCCCACCATCCAGATCAGGCAGACGCAGCCAACTGTTCGGATTCGTACTGACGAATCGTATAGCGCACCCGGTTCGTCATGTCGCTCACCAACACGGTACCGTTCGGCAACCGCTCGATCGCCATCCGATCGATGTCGCCGATCCATCCGAGGGACTCCAGCGCGGTACCCAACGCCAGCATCCAGTTGGCGCCGTTGATCCGAAGCACAAGGTCGCCTTCCACCGCAATTTCGAACGTGGTGCGGTCCGGCAAACGCGAGGTCATGGGGGGTCTCCCTGGTTGCGCGGTCTTGTACCTGAACCCCAACGCGTCCGCCACCAGAACCTGTCGACTGTGAGCAATCTGTGATGTCGGTAAATGGTAAAGCACTTTACCAAGCGGGCGCCGCTCATCCGATGAGCAAGAACCGTCCGCAACCCCGGCAAGGCTCCATCAAGCCACGCCGCAGGTCGGAAATGTGTTGGGCGGGAACGGTCATCTGACAGCCGGTACAACTCCCATCCACCAACCGGGCCACCGCGACCTTCTTCTTGCCGGCGCGAAGCATGTCGTACCGTTGGCGAACTTCCAACGACAATTCATCGGCGATCGACGTCCGTTTGGGTTGCGTCGCGTGCTCTTCGGCCTCCAGCCGGGCCAACGTCACCGGAGTCTCGGTGGCAACGCGCATACGTTCTGCGCCGGCTTTAGCGAGCTCTGTTTCCGCGGCGTTCAACGACGCACGCAAACCGTCCTGGCGCTCAAACATTTCTAGGAGTTTCGTTTCAATATCGTCGAGGATCGCCGAGCATTGTGCGAGTTGACGTTCAGCGGCGTCTGGATTTCCAGCGCCGGTTTCCAGAATCCGCATCGCGGACTGCTGTTTCGCCCGGTAGTCGTCCAACTGCCGTTGCAACGCGCGCTCTTCCGCAGAGGCCGCCAGCAACTCCGCTTGCAACCGATCCCGGTGCGCCATCGCCTCTTTTTCTACTCGCTCAGTCTCCGCCACCGCATTGCGGGCGACGGCCAGCTCTTTTCCAAGGCGCTCCAGCTCTGCGTCGAGCTCCGCGAGTCGGCCCACTCTTGCCAAATCCGGGTGCATCCACAGACCTCCGCGAGGCCCATAACTCGAATGCGCTCGTCGAGCGCAAGCGTTAGGAAACCCTCGCGGGCCTATAGCTCAGTTGGTCAGAGCACCCGGCTCATACCCGGAGTGTCCCAGGTTCAAGTCCTGGTGGGCCCACGCTCCTCTTTTTACTTCGTTCGCCTGCGGCTTACTGCGCGGCCCTCACCACCGCACCGGCTTCGTTTGGCCGGCCTACGAGCGGCGCTCTCCGGACCGGCAACGGCTTCCAGGGCGGTCGTTCGAGCCTTGCGATTTACTTCGTTCGCCTGCGGCTTACTGCGCGGCCCTCACCACCGCACCGGCTTCGTTCGGCAGGCCTACCAGCGGCGCTCTCCGGACCGGCAAGTGCTACCGTGGCGGTCGTTCTGGCCCTCGCGATGACTTCGTTCGCCATAGGCCCCCGACGACGCGGGTGTTGCGAGTTGTTGTAACTCCGTTGGTAAAGCGGTTGACGACTCCGTCGAAACCTCAATGCAGCCAACCAGAAAAGCAAATCCATACCTTAGCAATGGGCTGCGGGCTTGCTTCTTTTCGCTTCGGACACCCGTCCCACGGAAGCTTCGACGCGCTGGCGTGTTTCTCTCCTGCCGCGTATACGCTGCCCGGGAGGACCCGTTGGCACTTCGATTTCTTCTACCGCTCCTGTGGCTCGTCGGCATTGCCGACGCCAAAAAGCCGAAGCAACCCTCCGCCCCAACGTTCGAGCGGTTCTGCGAAACCCCGACGGGTACGGAAAAGGTAGCGTCCGACGAAGCCTGCCTCGCCCGCTCAACCCCAAGCTACGACCCTTACGTTCCCGAATCTTACGACGTCCTGTTCTACCTGCCGGCGGGGGCCTCCCCGGACGACGCCCGCTATCAGTACTTGCAGAAAGCACCGTTGATCGAGGGTTCAGGCTATGCCCCCAAATATCATGAGCTCGCCGATCCAACGACGGCCGTCCGCGTCTGTGAATGGCCGGGAGGAATCGCGGAAGGTGACTCCATCGAAGCCTGCTTTGCACGCCACCCCGATGCGGTGCCGCACCTCGTCTGGAACCGGCTGGGCATCGGTATGCGTCCGAGCGAAGCCGTGACGTTATCGCCCGGGGACAATCCCACCGCCGACGGGAAAATTCGGTTTGGGATGGACTTTTACGGGAACTCGCTCTTGCTCCCCCGGACGGGAGTGACCGTCCAACGGTTTAACAACAGCGCCATTTTCCTGGGGGACGGTTCGCCCGAGGCGATCCTGCGCCTCTTGCTGCTCCCCGGCCTGAAAAGCACCGAGGCAAGCCGCACCCTACACTCAGACCAACCGGCCAGCGAATAATCGTCAACCCGTTGACGATTCGCCCTACTTCGACAGCAGGATCTGCGGAGCCGGCGCGGTGATCACCATGTTCCCCTTTTCTCCGGCTTCCTTGTAGATCCCGGGCATCTTCTGCTGCATGTCGTACTGCAAAAACTGCGGATTTTGCTGAAGCGCCTTTCCAATCTCCGCGATCCGCGCGGCTTCGATCTGGCCCTCTTTCATGGCGAGCTCGCGCTTTTTGTCAGCAGTTTCAATCTCGGCATCCACGCGATCGCGCTCCGCGATCGCCTTGTCCTTCAACACCGATTGCACGGCGCGATCGGTGTTCGCATGGTCCATCTCGTCCGGAAAGTCCATGTTCGAGAGGTTCAGTTCCTCGATGATCACAAAGTTCTCCTTTCGGGACTGCAAAATTTCGAGAAACCGATCCCGGATCCCTTTCAGGACCATCTCGCGGCTGTTGTTCAGATCGTTGGCGTTGTACGGGGAAACATTCTCTCGCACGGCCTCACCCAGCGCCCCGCGGACGTAGTTGTCGTAGAGTTGGACCGACGTGATCGTGTGCCCATCGCCGTCCGGGGGCGGGGCCGGCACCATGGCTTCCAAGATCGCCGAAATCCGTTCATCCGCGCAGTCCGCCCGATAACGGAGGTAGATGTCCATCCCAAATTGCACGCCATCTCGGGTGAGCGCCGTCATCGATTCTTTTGAGCTTGCAACTCCACAATCCACCTTTCGGACTTCGTCGTACATCCCAGTAAAGTAGGTCCCCGGCCCAAGCACCGGTCCCGTCAGCCCCTTCCCACCAGAAAAACCCGCCCACATGCCCGTTCGATCGAACATCCGGCCTTTGTTGGCCTGCGGCACGTCCTCAGAGTCGCAGGCGGAAAGCACCAGGAGCAACGGTAGCAAGCGGAACATCGGTCCTCCAACTGCCGGAGGATACGCCATTTCGCGCGTTATTACAGCCCTGCCGGCGAAACGCGCTAAAGAACGTCCTCAATGGCTGCGCGTATCGCT
Source organism: Pseudomonadota bacterium (assembly GCA_005797785.1). Taxonomy (GTDB): domain Bacteria; phylum Myxococcota_A; class UBA796; order UBA796; genus SYKL01. The sequence continues at coordinate 4,859 of SYKL01000422.1, forward strand.
GGCTCATCAGGCCCAAGCCTCGCTTCGACGCGCATCTCGCGGTCAAGGACCAGCACCAGGGGGTAGGTGCCGTTCACCCCGGCGCGCGAGGAATAGTCCTTGTCCGGATCGCTGATCACCGGGGAAGTGAGCTCAAACATGTCCACCCAAGAGTTTAACTCCGCCTGATCGGCAACACCGCCGGTGACATCCTCGGCGAGCACGGTGAGGTACACAAACCCCTCATCCGCGTAGTCTTGAGACGTTTCCTCCACTCCCATCGCCAACTGCTGGCACGGCTGGCACCAAATCGTGCTGATGTCGAGCACCACCACCTGCCCGTAAAACTGCCATAGCGACACGGGATCGCCGAACTGATCGTTCAACAGGAAATCGGGCACGACCTCCCCTTCGTCGAAGCCCTCCGCATCCAAGGTCGCGGGAGGCGGCGACACCGGCCAGGAGTTTTCGGGGGCGGTCCATTCCGCGCCGGCGCCATTTGGGCTCGTCAAATGCGGGGTGCATGCCGCGATCGCCGTCCAAAACATCCAACGCATTCTGCCCTCCGCAAACATTCTAGCCGCCGTTTTATCACATCCAAAGCGGCATCACGCAACAGCGCGTTGCGTACCTTGACGCGCCGTTTTCTGTGCCTAGCACTTGCAGATGCCCACGCCCACGCCTGTTCTTCACCGCGATGGTCTCATCGCCGCCTTCTTCGACTACGTTCATCCCCGCGAGCAGTGGCGGGTCGGAGTGGAATTGGAGCGCCACCTTTTGCGCCCGGATGGCACTCCACTGCCCTACTTTGGCGAAAACGGTGTTCGTTCCATCATCGAAACGATGGCGCCCAATGGCTGGAAACCCTACTTCGAAGGCGAAAATCCCATCGCGCTTTTTCGCGGCGGCGCCTCCGTCACCTTGGAGCCCGGCAGCCAATATGAGTTTTCCGGTTCGCCGTGGGTGAACATTGCCGATGTGGAGTCGGAAGCTCGTGCCTTTGTGCATGAGCTCGATGAGGCGATCGGCGATCGACCGATCTGCCCGGTGGCCCTCGGCTATACCCCTGTGGCAGCGATCGACGACATCGCTTGGGTCCCGAAGAGCCGCTATGCGGTGATGCGGGATTATCTGGCTGAAACAGGGCATCTCGCCCACCACATGATGAAGGGCACGTGTGCGACCCAAGCATCGTACGATTTTTCGAGCGAGGCCGACTGCGCGGAAAAGGTGCGCCTGGGCATTCTGATCAGCCCGTTGATCACGGCGATCTTCGCCAACTCGCCACTTACCGGCGGCGAGCCCAACGGATGGGCGAGTTTCCGAGGCCACATCTGGACGCAGACCGATCCACGGCGCTGCGGATTCCCCGAAGCCGCGGAGAAGTTCACCTTTGAGCGCTGGGTCGACTACCTCCTCGACGTGCCGATGATGTTCACCCAGGGGCCGCAGGGTTTCGCGCCCGCGCACGGCCGTTCGTTCCGGAGCTGGATGCTGGAAGGAAACGAAGGCGTGTGGCCGGACATGGCCGACTGGGACCTGCACATGACCTCAGTTTTCCCGGAAGTTCGGGTCAAAAAATTCATCGAAATCCGCGGTGCCGACTGCGTTTCTCATGAGCTCGCGGTGGCGTTCTCCGCCCTGTTCAAGGCCCTTCTGTACGACGACCAAGCGCGGTCCGAGGCGACCGAATTGGCCGTTGGCTTCGCCAGCCATGGGACTTCTGCAGCACGTTTTGAGGTCGCTTGCCGCGAGGGCCTCGCGGGCCAGCACGGGGGCCGACGCCTGGCCAGTTGGGCCGAAGATCTGGTAAACATCGCCGCAAATGGTCTCGATCGGCTCAACGATCAAGAGCGCCGGTGGATCGCCCCACTGATTCAGCAGGTCGCCTCTGGAGAAAGCCCCGGTACCGGAAACCTGCGTCGATGGGTGGCCTCGAACGACCGCAGCCAACAAGTGCAGGCCTTGCGCTACACAGCGCCGTAAATACGCCCGATAGCACCGCAATCGGTTGTCACACATTCGTCACTCGGTTAACAAGCCGCCGGAGGTCCACATGTCGACCGAAACTTCAGTCACCCCCGAAAGCGCCCCCGTCAGCACCACGGGCACTGCCGCTGCGGTCGCCGATTCCGCGGTGTCGGTCAGCCCAGAGCCCAAACGGCGCGGCCGACCTGCCAAACCGAAGGCCTCCGCGGTGCCGCGCGCCGAAGCAAAGCCCAAAGCTCCAAAAGCGCCCCCGGCCGAGGCACAGGCCGAAGCGAAGCCCAGAGCTCCAATAGCCGAGCCCAAGGCCAGAGCTCCAAAAGCCGCAGCGGAAGCCAAGCCGAGAGTTCCAAAAGCCACAGCGGAAGCCAAGCCCAGGGTTCCAAAAGCCGCGACGGAAGCCAAGCCTTCCGTTTCGAACACCGCCGACACGGAAGCCAAGCCCAAGGTGACCCGCGCGCCCTCGAAAAAGACCGCCGCGGAAGTACGCAAGCCGGTTGTCGCAGCCACGCCCACGATCGCGGTTGTGCGTCCTCCGGCCACCAGTGCCACCGCGGCGACATTGGCGTTGATCGCCGCAGGTCGCGCTCATGCGCATGTCGTCGAGCCCACCAAAGCCCATCGGCGCGCCCGAAAGCAGCTAAAGAAGCTCCGGAAAGCCATCGAAGAAACCGCTCTTTCTCTCGGAGGTTCCGGGATCGATGTTGCGCTCACTCAGTTTTTGGCGGCGCCGCCCGACAAATCGAGCCTCAAGGCGCTGGCAAAACTGGCCAAGAAGACCCGTAAAGGCTGATCCGCGAGCGAGGCCTCAGCTCCGTTAGTAAAGCGGTTGACTATTTCTTGGTAAACCAGCCGTCCTGTCGGCGCTTTTCGTACATCAAAACCGCCGCAGCGACCGACACATTCAACGACTCGAGCTCGCTCGCCAGCGGGATCGACACCACCTGATCGCACCGCTGCCGCAACTCAGGGCCGAGGCCCTCGCCTTCGCCACCGAGCAAGATCACCAGCGGACCGCGCAGATCGATCTCGCCCAGCGGGGTGCCACCCATGTCAGCGCCGACCACCCGCACGCCGGCCTTTTTGATCGGCTTCAACGCGGAATACAAGCCCTCGCGGATCACCGGCACGACCTCAGCGGCACCCATGGACACGCGCTGCACCACGGGCGACAGGCCCGCACCACGCCGCGTGGGCACGACGACGCCGTTCACCCCAAACCCCATCCCGGAGCGCAGCACCGCCCCCAAGTTGTGTTCGTAGCTGACCTCGTCGATCATCACCAAAAAAGGATCGATGTCCGCCAGAAACAGCTCATCCAACAGGATGGCGGTGGTATACGACGGCAGATCCTCCACCTCCGCGATCACACCGTTGTGAACACGATCGTTGGCCATTTTGTCGAGTTTTTGGCGGTCGACCCTTTCAACGCGAACGCCCTTTTCGGCGGCCAACGTCTCCATTTGCAGGAGCCGTGGCTCGGGCTTTGCCCCCCGATCCAACCAAATCCTGAGCACACGCCGGCGGCCTCGAACGAGGCATTCGACCACCGGATTTCTTCCTTCGAGTTGTTCGGGCACAGCGCTTCCTACAGCAGTTGGGCGGCCAGCTCCGCAAGCTCGCTGCGTTCGCCCTTCCGTAAGGTCACATGGCCGGCGATGCTTGACGACTTGAACCTTTCGACCACATACGTCAACCCATTGGAGAGGGTGTCGACGTAAGGGTTGTCGATCTGGTACGGGTCACCCGTAAAGATGACTTTGGTCCCCTCACCTGCTCGGGTGAGCACCGTCTTGGCTTCGTGCGGGGTCAGGTTCTGAGCCTCGTCGACGATCAGAAACTGCTTTGCAATCGAACGGCCACGAATGTAGGTGAGAGGCTCAACTTCGATGAGTTTCTGATCAAGCAACTGCTGGAAGCCTGGATCCGCTCCGGGTCGCCCGCCGCGATTGCTGGTGTCGTGCCGCGTCGACACCAAATATTCCAAGTTGTCGAAAATTGGTTTCATCCAGGGATTGAGCTTCTGCTCCAAATCGCCCGGAAGAAAACCAATGTCGCGGCCGAGAGGGAAAATCGGACGACTCACCAAGAGTTTTCGGTAGAGGCGATCGTCGGTGACCCGTTTGAGCCCACAGGCGAGCGCCATCAGCGTCTTTCCGGTGCCGGCGACGCCATTCAGCGTGACCAGCTGAATGTTGTCGTCCATGAGCAGGTCCATCGCAAACAACTGCTCTTTGTTCCGCGCAAAAATGCCCCAAACGCCGTCTTTGTGTTTGCCCACCAACCGCAATTTTCCGGCCTTGGCATCCACCCGCGCCTGCGCCGTCTGCTTGCTCGCCTCCTCGGCGTGAAGCAGTACAAACTGTTGAGGGTACAGGCCTGGAATCTCGCCAATCGGGCAGCTTCCTTCCGCGTAGAGCAGATCGATCAACGCGCCGGGAACGGTGCGCTCGGTCACCCCAGAATAGTGCTCGTCGACGGGAATGTGCGCATTTTCGTAGTCGGCCGCGGGAACGCCCATCGCGTCGCACTTCAAGCGCATGTTGGTATCGCGAGTGATCAGCGTGACATTGCCACCAAAATCGCGATGCAAACGGAGGACCGTGCGCAGGATCCGATTGTCGTTGGTCTCGGGACCCCAGGTGATCGGCAGGTCCGGCCCATGCGTCGCAAAATCTACGCGAAGAATGCCTCCTTCCGGCAGCTTGACACCCTCACGCAAAGAGCCCTTTTCGCGGAGTTCGTCGAGCTGGCGCGAGATCGTACGGGCATTTCGCCCGGTCTCATTGACATCTTTCTTGAAGCGGTCGATCTCCTCGATCACCGTCATCGGAATCACGAGATCGTGCTCGTGAAAAGCGAATAACGCCCGAGGGTCGTACAACAGCACGTTGGTATCCACGACAAAGCAACGCGGCCGCTCGCCGGATCCGGCAGCGAACAACGGATATGTCACGAGCACTCCTAGGCTTCACGGGGGCGTTTCGTGCCCTAGGCACAGCATACCAGAAGCGAACGCGGATCCACTCACAAAGCAAAATTTATCGAGAGAATTGGATCCGCCGAATTTCGGACCACTGTCCCTGCCTATCCGGCCCCATTCGAAGGGGAGCTTCCCCGCCCTCCATCACCAGCGTCTCTCCACGCAAGCGGCCTTGGCCGATCCATACCCGAAGTTCGCCTCCACTCGCCCCAGTGGAGGTTGCATTCACTTGCAGAGTATTCTCTCCGGCCTGCAACCACGGGTCGAGAAATACCCGAACCGGTGTGTCCTCGGACTTACCCTTCCAAATCTCGGCCCCACGCATCTCTATCGAAAACGAATGTCCGCGAGCCCCCTCCCCTTCGATCACCAACCACCATCGTGGGGGAGCAGTTTCAATGAGCACATCCCCATTGCTCCGCACTTGCACATCTACGTTATCGAAAGTTTGCACGCCGGAAACAACCTTCCCGTCGACAAATACTTCCCCTGCAAATGCGCACCATGCAAACCCGATCAGAAGATCCACGCGATCACCGGTGTTTCTTCTGCTCGGCCTTTTCGCGATCCGAACGCTCTCGCCTCCGCTTTTCGCTCTCAGTCATTGGTCCCTGCGGGCCGCCTTCGAGCACCTCGTCGGGCGCCGCCATCCGCTTGGTGTTGATGAACCGACCAATGTACGGTTGCAGTTCCTCCATGAACAAAATCATGGGGCTGGCAACGTAGATCGTTGAATACGATCCGAAAATGATGCCGAGAAGCATGGCAAATGCGAAATCTTCGACCACCGCTCCACCGAGCACCAAGAACGGCAGAATGGCCAACAGCGTATTGAAAGAGGTCGAGATCGTACGAAGCAGGGTTTCGTTCAGAGTCAGATTTACAAGCTCTGCTGTACCCTTTCGCCGGTACTTTTCGCGATTCTCGCGCAATCGATCGTAGATGACAATCGTGTCGTTGAGCGAATACCCGATGATGGTCAACAACGCGCCCACCAACGACAACGTCAACTCGCGCTCCATGAGCACGAAAATGCCGATCGTTACCGACGCATCATGGAAAACGGCGAGAATGGCGCCCGGCGCGAACGAGAGTTCAAACCGGAAGGCGACATACACCAACACCAAAAACAACGTGGCAAACATTGCCACAAACGCCTGTTGCCGAAGATCGGCACCCACTTTTGGACCGACCGCATCCACCGAACGGACTTCGAATTTCCGATCCCCCAGCGCTTTGTGAAGCTCCCGCTCAATCTGAAGCTCCAACCCAGGCAACTGGATGACGACCTCGTGATCGTCGCGCCCGGGCACCGCGGTCACCCCGGCCATGTTCGACAGCTTGGCTTCCACTTCCTTTGGAGCCACCACATCACCCTTGTAGGTGACCACCATGCGCGCGCCAACTTCGGCGTCGAACCTACTCGAAACCACCCAATCGGCGCCAAACGACTGCTCCAATGCCGCCCGAAGATCGGCCTCGGCTTGAGCCGCGCCAAAGTTGGGGTCTTGGATACGAATCTTGAATTCGTGCTCCTCAGGAGCGCCAACTTGCTGAACGGAGTCCGCACCCACGTCCAGCGTCGAAACCGCCTGTCGAACCTCACCAATCTCCACCGGTTCGCTAAACCGAAGCTGCAGCTCGGTACCACCGGTAAAGTCAATGCCCCAATTCGGCGAGGGACGATCTCCCGTAAAAGGGGATCCAAAGAAGAACAACAGCCAGGACGCGATCACCATGGCACCGGAAATGCCCCCGGCGAGGAACCGCCAACGGACGAAATCGATGTTCTGTTCGTTCAGCCAATCTTTAAGCCGTTCCATACCAACCTCAGATGCTCAGACTCTTGGCCGAATTGCGCGTCAGCAGCTCCATGAGGGTGCGGCTCACAAACAAGGCGGTGATCACGGTGGTGATGATGCCAACAATCATCGTTACGGCAAACCCTTTGATGGCTTCGCTGCCACCATAAGAGAACAGGACAATGCCCGCGATGGCGGTCGTGATGTTGCCATCCATGATCGCCGAGAACGCCTTCTCAAAACCCGCATCGACGGCCTTTCGGGCGTTGACCCCAAGCTTGAGCTCTTCGCGGATGCGCTCGTAGATGATGATGTTGGCGTCGACCGCCATACCCACCGTCAGCGCTACGCCAGCAATACCCGGCAAAGTCAGGTTTGCGCCTGCCAATGCCAGAATCGCCATCATGATAAGCACATTGGTAGCCAAGGTGAAATTCGCCACCAAACCGCTCTTTCGATACCAGAGCGTCATGAACAAAAACACCAGGGTTGACCCGATCGCCGTCGCCAAGCTGCCAGAGCGGATCGCGTCAGCGCCGAGCGTGGGGCCCACCACTCGGCGCTCGCCGATCAACACCGGCGCATTCAGTGAACCCGTGCGCAGAACCAACGCGAGATTCGTCGCTTCCTGGTAGGCATTCGCGTCGCTGCCCATCTCGATGCTTGCCGGTCCGCTACAGATCGGCCCCTTGATCACCGGTGCACTCTGGATCTGATCATCGAGCAGGATCGCAAATTGTTTGCCGACATTGGCCGTCGTCACTTCGCAGAAAATCTGGGATCCGCGAGTCTTCATTTCCAACTGGACATAAGGATCATTGCTTCGCGGGTCGTTCAACACCGAGGCGGAGGCAACGTCAGACCCGGTCAATAAGGCATCCTCAAACAACACCATTGGACGACCGCCCCGGTCCTCGGCCTCCCAGAACACCAGCCGATCCGGCTCCAGCCGCTTGGTTTCGTGAAGCCAACGGTTCAAGAAGCGAGGGTCGTAGACCTGATCTTCCGGCATCGCGTCGCGAGCCGCGGCCAAAATGCGATCGAGTCTCTGATCGTCAAAGGCGCCGTCCACCAAACGAAACTCAAGAACCGCTGTGGTTCCGATAGCGGCCGCTGCGGCCTGAATGTCGGTCGTACCGGGCAATTGAACGCCGATGCGACCGCGCCCTTTGCCAACGATCTCGGCATCGTTGACACCGCTACCGTTGATACGCTGCCGAAGGGTTTCCAACACCTGTTTGGTCGATTCGTCCTGCACGCTCTCGATGCGCTCTTCCGACATCGCAAAACGATGCACCGCGGCCCCATCCACCATGTCGGTGGAGGCGTAGGTGTAGTAGGGCCAACCGGAAATAAAACTCTGTGCGGCGCTGAGGTCCTTCGCCCCCGACACCAAGACTACGGGAAGGTTCCGGTCTCGGACGATCTTCAGCGTCTTCTCGCCCTCTTTGTCGCTGCTCTCAGCGCGCTTTTGCATGGCTGTCGCGTCGCGATGCGCCTCTGCCAGCACCGCAGCGTCCAAATCCACATGCACCGTCATTTCGATGCCGCCCTGAAGGTCACGGCCGAGTTTCATCGCCGTGTCAGACAACATCCCACGAAACCATGCGGGGAAGGCACCTTTATACTCGAGGGGAGCATCGTCTTTCTTGGCGTCCGTGAACTCCCGCGGAATCACCTGAAGGCCATCGGGAACATTGCCCGCCAACGCCACGCTGTCGGTCGTTGGCCAAGCTTTGACGTCCGCCGCCACTTCCGGCGAAAGCAAAGGGAAAACCCGGTGTCCGTCGGCCGTCTTAAAGGCCACCCAACGCAATTGTCCGCCCACCGCTCCCCAGATCACCGGGGGCGCATCGCTCGGGGCGGTAAGAACCACCTGCGTTTCCGTGCGGGATGCCGAGTACGAGCCCGACAAAGGCTCACCCGCCGGCGCCGAACCCGCCTTCGCAATCAATGTCGACCAACCCGAAGACACGGTGGGATTGGGGGTTTGGCTCAAATCCATATCGGTGGGAAGCGCACCCGTGGCGTCGTACCAAACCACCTGCCCTGCCGTGATCGCCTTTTCGATGTCGATCCGACGCCCACCCGGGGCCAAAACCACCTCGACATTCTTGCCATCAATGGTGACCAAATCGTGCGGAACACCAGCAATTTTCAATCGACTTTCAATTGCGGTAGCCGCGGCGGCCGAATCGCCTCCCGCCGGGACGCGCACGCCAATGCGAGCGTCCACTTTGCGTACCTTCTTCTGCGATGAATCCGCTTTCGCTTGGAGTTCGGCTTGCGGGCCATCCACCACCCGCACCACCGTCGGCGCAAGTATGTAGCAGGACCCCAGAACCATCGCGACGATGGCGCCGAATTTCAGCCAGTTCCAGGTTTCCAAGACCCCTCCGCTATTTCTTGGCTACCGGCACATCCGCCTTCTTGGCGATCGCCGACCGATCAAAAGTCACTCTGGTCTTTTCGGCGATTTCGAGCACAATGCGCTCGCCGTCGACCTGCACCACCTTCCCGTGAATGCCGCTCGCCGTAATCACCCGGTCGTCCTTGGTCAGCGCCGCCAACACTTGGTCAAGCGCCTTCTTCTCCCGATAAGGGACATAGAACGTCAAATAGCCGAGGCCCGCCATCATCAGCGCGGCAAACAGCACCTGAGACCACTCCATCTCAACGCTCCCAGAATCGACGCCGCAAGGGAATCACCCTGGCCGCGGAGTCAACCCTCCACCGCACCAAGTAACCCGCCGGTGCCCCCGTGTCGCGCCACCACAGCGGGAAATGCGACGATCGACTCAATCAGCCGCGAGGCCGCTCGCCCGTTCGGCCTCGGCCTGGACCTGCGTGAGTTGTGAAACATTGCAACTTTGAATGGCCACTCTAAGCCTGCCCATCAACTGCTGGTAAAAAGCGAGGTTGTGCAGACTAAGCCAACGCATGCCCAGGATCTCGCCCGTCTTGGTCAGATGCCGCAGGTACGCGCGGCTCACCCCACCCGCACACACCTCACACGGACAGTCCGGGTCGAGCGGCCTAGAGTCCTCGGTGTACGCCGCATTACGCAAATTTCGGCGTCCGGCCCATGTGTACGCCTGGCCATGGCGACCGGCGCGACTCGGCAGGACGCAGTCAAACAGGTCGATCCCCCGACACACCGCATCCACGATGTCGCACGGTTGCCCAACCCCCATCAAATATCGCACGCGATCCTCGGGCAAATGCGGCGTACTCGCTTCGATCATCGCCACCCGATCCTCACGGCCTTCCCCAACGGACAGCCCGCCGATCGCATACCCATCCAAATCTAAGGCCGACAATTCCTGCGCGTGGGCCGCGCGGCGGTCGGCATACATTCCCCCTTGTACAATGCCGAAAAGTGCCGTTCGATCGGGCTGTTGCCGTGCATTCAACGCCCGAATCAACCAGCGGGTGGTCCTCGCCGTCGATTCCACCGTTCGTTCGGGGGTGGCAGGCCACTCCAGGCACTCATCGAACGCCATCGCGATGTCGACGCCAAGTGCTTCCTGTATTTCCACCGCCACTTCCGGTGTCAGCAACCGGTGCTGACCGTCCTCCGGAGAACGAAACTTCACGCCCTGTTCCGTCACTTTGGCGTGTTCCTTCAAGGAGAAAACCTGATATCCGCCGGAATCCGTCAAGATGGGCCCATCCCAGCCCATAAACCGATGCAATCCACCCAGCCGACGAATCGTCTCGTGACCGGGCCTAACCCACAGGTGATAGGTATTCGCGAGCACCAAGGTAGCCCCGGCATTTCGGAGCTCCTGTGTGCTGATTCCTCGCACAGTTCCCCGGGTACCCACGGGCATGAAGGCCGGGGTTGGAACGTCACCATGAGGGAGCTTCAGGATGCCCGTGCGGGCGTCGCCGATCCGGCCCTTCAACTCAAATGAGCAACATCGCGTCGCCATAGGAATAAAACCGATACCCGCGTTCGACCGCCGATCGGTAGGTGCTCAGCAGGCGTTCGCGGCCTACCATCGCTCCGACCAGCATCAGCAGACTGCTGCGAGGAAGGTGGAAGTTGGTGATCAGACCATCCACTGCCCGGAGGGAATACGGAGGTCGGATCAAGATGTTTGTGGTCGAAGCGCCCGATACAGGGATGCGATCCCCGTTTGGAGTCGCCGATTCCAAGGCGCGAACAGTGGTGGTCCCGATCGCGACAACCCGGCCCCCCTTCTCCCGAGTCCGACGAATCGCTTCGACCAACGCCGGAGAAATAGAGTACCGCTCTTCATGAAGGCGCCCCACTGCAAGATCTTCCGCTTTCACCGGGCGAAAGGTTCCGATCCCGACATGGAGGGTCAGCGTCTCAAAGCCGATCCCCCGCTCCTTCAGCCGTGCAAAAAGTTCGGTCGAAAAATGTAAACCCGCCGTCGGGGCTGCCGCCGCACCCAAGGGGCCCGCGTACACCGTCTGGTAGCGCTCCGCATCCTCAGAGGTCGCTTGGCGCTCCAGATACGGAGGCAGCGGAATCTCCCCTTGGGACGCCATCACTTGAATCGGATCGGCGTCGAACTCGATCCGAAACACGCCCTCGTCCTTCGCCCTTCCGTGAACGACGACCGTTCCTCCGCCAACCAAATTCACCCTTTCACCCTCGCGAAGGCGGCGAGCGGGTTTAAGGAGCGCCTGCACCACCCCAGGACCCGGCTCCAGCAGCAAGATCTCCAAAGCGCCGCCCGTAGCTCGGGTAGCGCGCAGTCTTGCCGACATGACACGGGTGTCATTCCCAACCAAAAGGTCGCCTAGCCGTAGAAACGAAAGAACCTCGCCAAAAGCGTGATCGGTTGGTTCGCCGCCGGACAATGGAAGGTGCATCAGACGCGAACCCGACCGCTCCAACGCCGGTACGCGCGCGATGCAACCCTCAGGAAGCAGGTAGTCCCATTCGTCCAGTTCGCCCATGGCGCCCCATCTACGCCCAACGCGGGCCCGCGTCCAGCCGGGTGCGTGCGATCGGCCCATGGCGGGTTAACCACCCGGCTCGTTTCAGGGAGATCCGATGGCACAAGACACGAAAACCGTGCGGCGACGCGAAGGCCAGCCCAGTCGACCACCGGTCGTAGCGCCCCCCGAACCCGTGGTTGTGGCTCCCGTTTCCGCTGCCCCGTCCACCCGCACGCCGCCAAAAGCGGCGCGCCCCGTGGTGTCTGAGGCCCGTGTCGCTTTCGACCGAAGCGATCTCGAAGCGCTGGCCAGCATGGACATGGAGGAGCTGGCCCGCCTCATGGATGGAAGTGCCTCTCGCAACACGATCAAACCCGGCGGGCGCGTCACCGGGACCGTGACCCGAGTTGGGTCCGAGCACATTTACCTGGACATCGGCGGCAAATCCGAAGGCATGCTGGAGCGGGAAAACCATCCTAACGTCCGCGTCGGCGACTCGATCACCGCCTACATCCTGGATATCGACGAGGACGGCGTTCATATGTCGGCGCGCCTCAGCGGCAATGCGGCCGGCGCCTTCATTCTGGAAGCGGCTTCCACGGGCGTTCCGGTCGAAGGCAAGGTCGTCAGCCGGAATGCCGGCGGGTTCGATGTACGCATCGGCACCGTGCGCGCCTTCTGCCCGGTGTCCTTGATCGATCGCCATCCCGACGCCGACCTCGACACCTATGTTGGTCAAACCTACGAATTCAAGGTGATCGAAGCGGACGAAAAAACGGTCGTCTCCCGGCGCGCTTTGCTGGACGCTGGGATTGTGGAGAAACGCGGCGCTTTCTGGGAAACCGCTAAGATCGGCGACGTGCACAGCGCGGTGATCACCTCCATCCAGACCTTCGGCGTGTTTGTCGACGCTAACGGGATCGATGGCCTCGTACCCAAACGCGAGCTTTCATGGGACGATAACATCGACCTCAGCGGCTTCCAAAAAGGTCAAGCGTTGCAGGTTCGCATCGTTGACCTGGACCACGACAAGCGAAAAGTTACCTTCTCCTCCAAAGATCAGTCGCTTTCGCCATGGGTCAAAGTCGGCACGGACTTCGTCGAAGGCAACGTCTACGAAGGCAGCGTCGCCCGCACCGCCGAATATGGCGTCTTTGTCGAGCTTGCTCCAGGCCTTCAGGGATTGCTTCACTATTCGCGCGCCGGCGGACTGCGGCCAAAAGTGGGCGAATCGCTTCGAGTTCGGCTCCAATTGATCGATCGGGATCGGCAACGACTGGAACTTGCCGCCGAAGACGCCGGTCCCGCGCAGGCTGCGCCCAAGGCCGCCGGCGGAGAAATCGTCAAGGGAGTTGTCCAACAAGTCCTGAAGAATGGACTGCTGGTGGACCTCGAAGGGGGAGTTACCGGCTGGGTTCCCGCCAAGGAAATCGATCTCCCCGGCAACACCAACATTGCTCAGCGGTTCCGCGCGGGCAAGACCGTCGAAGCACGGGTGATCGACCACGACCCGTCGCGACGCCGCAGCACCCTCTCCCTCCGCCTAAAGGCCGCTGACGATGACAGCTCTTGGCGCGGCCAGCAGGGCGGGACCAGCGGCGGCAGCCTTGGCACGTTCGCCGATCTGCTCTCCGGAATGAAGCTTAAGAAGTAGCAGGCCTATCGGCCGGCGACCACCAGAGTGCAACGGTACTCCGCTCGATCCCCACCGTTCGAGCGCGAGCACTGCACGCCCTCGTCGCTGAGACGGACCGACAGTGCATCGTTTTCGCGCACTACATTCGGGCAAGGATAGGCTTCCAACGCTTGGTACAGCCTGCCCGCCAGCGAATCGGAATCCCCTACAAACTCTCGTTGCGGAGGAAGCCCCTCGAACAAACACGCGGTGATCGCCGATTCAGGCTCACCGAAGGCCTCACAGGCCACACGGCCCTGGTGGGACACCACCCAAACCCTGCGGCCGTCGGACCCAAACCCTGGCGCCCCCGTATTGGCACTTTGCGCCACCGCCGACCACAATACCGCCGACGCGCTGTCGGCACCCGCCGTGCCACCGATTCCGAAGTTTTGACCCGCCGCCAACGCCGAAGCGATCGTCATCCACCACATCGGAACTCCACGGCCGCATAGAGCCATGAAACGGTCCCAGGATCCACTGCCAGGACACTTCCTGACACTTCTTGCACACCGCTCGCACGAAGCGGCAAGGCGCGATATGCGGCCCGAATGCACCTTCGTCTCACCCTCTTCGCATTTCTCGTCGCCTGCGCCCCCAAACTCCCCTTGCCGGAGCCGGTTCACGGTGGCGCCTGGCCAATCGCCAAAAAAGCGCTTCGCCACGAAACGATCGCGGTAGCCAAACCGGTTCTCGCGTCGGAGCTTCCGGCGACTCCCCTTCCCGACGAACCGCCTCCGGATGCGGTTTCGGTATTGGTCGAGGACGTCGCCGACAATCTCCCTGAGCCGACCCGGCTCGATCCCAAGGACCCACGCGACGCCTCCTTCTTGCGAAACGAGTGGGCCGGAAATGTCCGGTTCGGTGGCGGATTTGTTCGGCTTGGATCGATAGGCGTCGAGGTTCGGGCGCGGCTGGTAGAACTTGGCCAGGACCCAGAATACCAAACCCAAGGAAAAACCTGGCTTGGTCGTTTGGTTTCGGAGAAGCTCGCCGACAAAAAGATCGTCACACTCAGCGTCGATCCCCTGACCGATCTGGCGCCCCTCCGCGAAAAAACGCGGGGAAGGCACCCGGACGATGGACACGACAACTTAAACGTACCGCGCACCACTTTGGCACCGCCGTCGCTCACCCCCGACCAGCGAACGACCGCAAAACAGCGCTCAGAAGGTCACCGTTGGCTGTTGGTACCCATCCTTCGGAACTACTACACCCACAATGCCGGGTGGTTTCTGGGTCAGGACTATGGTTCCATGTCCGGCGGGCGAACCGAGGTTTTGCTGACGTTGTACGATCTCGATACTGGCGAGCCCGCTTGGTGGATGTCCACCGAAGCGAAAACCATCGAACGAACTGCGTCTCCGAGCCGGACCGATCTCGACACCTATCTGCTGACCGTGGAGCAGATGACCGCCAAACAGTTCGACAAACGACTATTTAAGTAGATCGGACGCCAACGATGGCGCCACGTCAGCTCACCGTCGACGGCAAGATCTATCGTTGGCAGGTCAGCCACCGACATTCGGCTACTTCCAAGGGCCATTCGGCAACCGGATGTCGGGAGCTGTTTACGGCTTTTCTCAGCGGCGAAACGACCTCCCCTTTGCACATTTGGTTTTCCGCGGGCCCCACCACCGGAGCGGGCTATCCGAGCCACGGTTCCGTGTATGTTTGGGGGGAATGGTCCTGCAATCTCCACCGGCCAGCGGTGGCCGCCGCAGTGATTCGGGCGGCTATCGCCACCGGATGGGTCCCCGATATGCAACGAAATCCCCTAAAGATCGAAGACGGCTTTTCATTTCTCCGGAAACACTTGGCGCCGGAGCTACTGGAGGCCCTCGTGGCGCGCCAGGAGCCGTAGGGGCGCGCAGCGGTCGCGGAGAGCGAAGCTCGGCGCGACGGAACCCCCGCAGGGGCCGGTCGGCCGAAGCCCGAGGCGCCCAGATGGTAAAGTGGTTTACCAAATAAAAACACCAGGGATAACCCTGGTGTTTTCATCGCTAGCGGCGTCAATGCGTCCGGAGGCCAAGGAGCGTAGCGAGGACCGGAGGGAGGCTGGGCTTAAGCCCGCGACCGAGGACCGGAACAAGCGACGCAGGGATCCGGGCGCAGGGACGTCACTAGTTGGCGTTTGGTACGGGGCCAGCGCCAATCTTCACGCCGCGGCCTTCGACTTTCGCGCAGCGCTTGCCGAAGATGGGCTTGCCCATGAGCAACAGGCCGCTGGCCTTGCTCTCGGTGCGAGGAGCGTAAAGGTTGGTCGCTTCTGGCATTTTCGCCAGCGCGTCATAGAGCGCACGGCCTTCCTCAGCGCCGCCGCCGCCGCTGATCAAGCCCATGATCGCCGACAATGGATTGGACGACGCGCCCATGGTCGCGGAACCCTGCTGATCCTTGAACAAATGGCCCCAATCGATGCCGAGAATGTAGGTGCCACAGGCTTCCGCGCTGGTGGCGCCGAGCACCGTGTAGTCAGCGTGGGCGTACACAATCCCAGAATCGGGGATCGAGCGGGTCTTCAAAGAACAGCCGGTCAAGAGTGGGATCGCCAAAACTGCCGCAAGAGCTAACTTGTTCATCACGTCTCCTCTGGAGTTGCGGCACTCTCATACGAAACTTCGCAATCGGCGTCAAGGTGGGGATTCATTGACAGTGAGGCGTATGTCGGGCATTCTGTGAGGCACGTTTTTGAGGATTCCATGTCCCCTCGGTTGTTCGCCGCCATTTCGATTCTTCCAACGTTTGTTGCAATCGGTTGCAGCTGTAACGAGCAGTCGTTTGCCCCGGTGGAGTGGCAGGACATCGATTCCAACTACGGAAAATGGCTGTCGATGGACGTCGGTCCCGACGGCAACCCTGTGATCGCCTACTATGACGTCACCAATACGGCCCTCGGCTTTGCAACTGGGGAAATCCGCAGTTCGGGCGAAATTCGATGGCGCCACGAGCAGGTGACCGGATACCCCGAAGAAGGTGGCTTTGATGTGTTGGATGCCGGGAAATACGCATCCATGAAGGTCGCGCCCGACGGCACCGTGTGGATTGCATTTCAAGAGACCAGCAACCTCTGGGTGGCCCATCGGGTCGATAAAACCTGGACTTCCGAGGTGGTCGACACCACGGCGGGTTCCGGTAACTGGGCATCCCTCGCATTGGACGCCGAAGGTGAGCCGGTCGTAGCACACCAAGACGCCAACAACGGCACCCTCCGCATCGCGCGCCGCGCCGACGGCGCCTGGACCTCCGCCACCGTCTGGGAGGGCGAGCCCTTCGACGGTGTCGACGAAACGGGAGCTCCGGAGACCCGACCCGCCAATGTCGGCCAATTTTCACGCTTGGTGATCCACGATGGCACTGAATATCTGGCATTTTACGACGCCGCAGCGCAAAACCTCCAATTGTTAAGCGGCACCGCCGGGAATTACACCAACACGGTGGTTCACTCCGTCGAAGCGGGCGATCTCGGCCAGTGGCCCTCCATTTGGACCGACGGCACTGAAATGGCGATCGCCTTCGAAAACCGCGGCGCCGGCGAATTGCAGCTCGCCACCCGCAGCTCGCCGTCCGCTGACTTTGACGTTGTCACCGTGGATTCTGGTGAATTTGTCGGCGCGGACACCGAAGTGTTCAAGAAGGGTGACGGCTACGGGATCGTGTACTTTGAAGGGAAAAACAACGATATGAAGTTGGCTTCTCCCGACGGTACCGGCTGGACGATCAGCACCCTCGGCGGCGCCAATGGGGCGATCGGCTTTTTCAATGAGGTCGTCCAGCTCGGATCGGAGAGTTTCGCTGCTTCGTACGACTATACGAATCAGCGGGTCTATTTCGTCGAGGTTCCGTAGCCAAGACCCTTCACATACGCCGAGCGTTCGCTTTGAAAACGACGCTGATGCAGGCCCGCTCGCACCAACACCACGGTGCAGAATGCGAACAACGCGAACACTCCGAGCGCCACGGCACCCAACTTCGGCTCCCTGGAAATTCGATGGCCGTCCACCAGTAACGCGAGAATCCCCATCCATACCACGAAAGTCACACCTGCCGCTGCAAACGAGTTCGCGATCGCGCCCTGAGCGACAGGTCGATCGTCGTGCACCGCCGACTCCGACCAGGACAGCACCTCGCCAATCCCCCGAAACGCCCGCCAAAACCACACTAGCCACAGCGCCAATCCGAACACGGCGACCGATACTGCCAACCCGAACACGGGAAACGCTTGTTTATCCGGTAGTAGCGTCATGAGTACGCCGCCGACCAACAAGGGGAGCAACGCATAAAACCCTTTGGAATGGGCTTCGTAATACTCAACCGCCTGCGTCGCGCTGGAAAATCGGATCGAGCGCTCGAAGGGCGTTCGGACCCAAACCACTCGACCATCGCCGTCGATCACGAATCGTTGTGCTGGTTCTGACATCGTCCTTCCACTTTATTTTTCGACGGCGTTAGCGCGTGGGCCGCGTCCCCCAACAGCAGCCGATATCTTCCCGAATAGTCAGGGCACCTTACTTTTTGCCAACCCCAGCGCCCGCTGATACTCCGCTTGCGCCTCGGCATCCCGCCCAAGCTTCTTCAGCACATTCGCCCGCAACATCACACACGGCGCATACCTCGGATCGACGGTCAGGCAGGTATGAATGGCCTTTTCCGCCGCCGGATAGTCCTGCAGGTTAAACAACCCCTGCGCCAACGAATGGTGGGAAAGCACATCCCCCGGATCCACCTTCAGGATCTCCCGCACCTGCGCCACCTGATCCGCGGTTCGGCGTTGCTCCACATAGATCTCCACCAGAGCGCGCCGGGATCCCATCGCCGGCGGCGACTGGCGCACCTCCTCCAGAAAGTAACCCTCCGCTTTCTCCAGGTTCCCTCGGCCCTTCCAGACAAGAGCCGTGCCATAGTTGGCGAGCGGCGCGCGGGAATTCCGCTTCAACGCATCTTCCAGCAACGGCAACGCCCGATCGCCGAACCCCCTCGCCGCAAGAATCACCCCTTCCAAACCGGTGATAGAGGCACTGGTGGGACAATTTGCTTTGGCGGTGGCCACCTCAGTGTCCGCCAATTCCAACTGCCCCGACAGAATCAAAAAGGTCAGTCGAACCACCCACGCGCCCGCATCGTAGGGATCCGCATCCACCGCCCCTCGGTACCACAGGCTCGCACCGGCCATATCGCCTCGTGCGCGAGCAATGTGGCCCAACGCCGCTTTTGACCCCGAGGAGTGGGTCTTGGCTTCCACCGCCTCGGCCAGCGCCTGCGCACCATCGAGATCCCCGCTCGCCAACCGAATCTGCGCCAACAGCAAGGAAGGTTCATTTAATCCCGGTTCTCGAACAACAAACTCCTCCAACAACTGCCGCGCTTCGGGCGTCTTTCCCTCGCGGTTGAGTTGCATGATCTTCTGAAGTTCGCGCAATACCGGAAGTTTCTCTACCGGATCGGGCAGATTCTCCGTCTCTTCCGTGGGAGCTTCGCCAGTGAGATACCCCAACGCCTGCAATTGGGCGATTCTCTCGGCGCTCTCCTGCGCTCGAGCCGAAATATCGGCTTCTGGCGTCAACCTCTGTTTCCACGCGCCCAAACGCTCGGACATCGCCGCAGCGGTCGCGGCGTCCGTGGGCGCAAGATTCGAAACCTCGGCGCGATCCTCGATCGAATACAATTCCGGCGTCGTCGAACCGATCCACTTGAAGCGGTTGTCGACAAGGGCGCGCTGAGGCGCCCAGCCGTAATGCCGCCACGCATAAAGACTTTCGACATACACCTCCCGCTCCGCCGCCCCTCCGCCCAGGAGCGGGCCGAGATCTTGCCCGTCGATCCCCGGCACCGGCTCGCCGCCCACCGCCGCCAGCACCGTCGGAAACACGTCCACTGAGCTCACCGTGGACGCGACGACCCCCGGCGATCGCCCTGGCGCGCGGATGATCAGCGGGATGTGGGTGGTGGTGTCATACAACAACGCACCGTGCGTGCTTTCGCCGTGGGCGCCCAATCCCTCACCATGATCCGCCATCACGATGATCCAAGTATTCTCCAGCTCTCCCCTGGCCTCCAAGCCCTTTACCAACTCCCCAACCAACGAATCGACATAGGCCACCTCGCCCAAATAGGGGTCAGGAAGCTGGCTTGCGAACGGCTCCGGTGGAACGTATGGATGATGCACGTCGAACAGGTGCACCCACGCAAACCAAGGGCCAGCGTCCTCTGGACTCTCCGTCCACCACCGCTGCGCATCGGCGATCACCGCCGATCCTGGCCGTTCTACCTGCCAACGGTTCGGCTGATCGGGATCGTTCATGTCGTCATAAAAGGCGTCAAACCCCTGCGAAAACCCCCAATGATGAGAAGTCACCTCAGCACCCACCGAGGCCATGGTCCGGTAACCGCGCTTTTTTAGAGCTTCGGCCAGGGTAAAGGCGCCCTCGTCCAAGAAGAAATCGCCGTTGTCCTGAACCCCGTGGCGCGGCGGCAACAACCCCGTAAACAGGGAAGAATGCGCCGGAATCGTCAGCGGGGTCACTGTATAGGCCCGATCAAACCGCGTGCCTTCGGCCGCAAGCTTGTCGATGTTCGGCGTTGGCCCCTCCGGATTGCCATAGGCCCCCAGCGCGTCAAACCGAGTGGTGTCGAGGGTGATCAACAGCACATTCGGAGGAATCGGCTCGGTACAAGCCCACAATGCCAACCACCACATGCTTACCCCGGAGCCGAGAGTTGAACGGTCAACACCACACCTTCACGCCACAAATCCACCGATCGAGCACCACTTCCCGACAGTCGCTCCAAAACATCGGCTGGCGCCTGCACCGGCCGACCGTCGATCGCCCGTAGCCGATCCCCTCGCCGGATCCCGGCCTTCTCCGCCCTGGATCCGGGCCTCACTGCCAACACTTCGCCCCCCGAACCCGGGAACGGCGAAAGCGTCATGCCGCCGGTGACCACCGGATGTTCAGCCCAATCCGCCAACACCACGTCCAGCCGCAAGGGTTGGCCATCGCGCAACACCTCAGCAACAACGGTAGTTCCGCCATTTCCAGCGTCCAACGCCTGCGCCAAATCGTCAAGGGACTTTACTTTCTGGTCCCCCAGCGCCAACAAGCGATCACCCACCCTCAACCCCGCATTGGCCGCCGGACTTGCAGCAATAATGGATGCAATCTCCACGCCGTCGTCACGGACTTCCCCTCGAACGCCAAGAAACGCTCGAGAAACCCGACTGCCTTGTTCCAGCGCCGGCAACACGGAAACCAGAGCCTCCACCGGTACCGCAAAGGCGATCGCTTGTCCCTGGGCGTGTAACCCCGTCAATACGCCGACCACCTCGCCGTTCGAGTTGTACAGCGGTCCTCCCGAATGTCCCGGAGTCAATCCAATGTTGAGC
>SYKL01000423.1 GCA_005797785.1 Pseudomonadota bacterium
ACAAAACGACAGCTTCCAGGATCACTATTTGGACGTCAATTTTGACCTGTCCAAGGTGCTGTTCATCGCCACGGCCAACGTCACCGACACCATTCCCGGACCCCTGCGGGATCGCATGGAAGTCATCCGGATCCCCGGGTACACCCACCAAGAAAAGGTGCAGATCGCCAAGAAGTACCTGATGCCGGAATGCAAGGAAGATCACGGTCTGACCGACGACATGATCGATGTGCTGCCGGAGGCGATGGACTTCTTGATCGAGTCGTATACGCGAGAAGCCGGCGTTCGAAACCTGAAACAGAAGCTCGCGGCAGTGTGCCGATGGGTGGCCAAAGAGATCGCCTCCGAAAAGCGAAATGGTAAAGTGATTGTCGATATGGCGCTGGCTGAGGAGATCCTTGGGCCAACCCACTTCTTCAAGGAAGTGGCCGAGCGTACGGCGGTTCCTGGGGTGGCTACCGGCCTCGCTTGGACGGCGAGCGGCGGCGACATCCTGTTCATCGAAGCGACGAAGATGCGCGGTAAAGGTAACCTTACCCTTACCGGGTCTCTCGGCGACGTGATGAAGGAGTCCGTCAGCGTGGCGCGGAGCTTTGTGCGAAGCACCGCGTTGGAGCTCGGCATTGAAGAGGACGTCTTCGACAAGTTGGATGTTCACGTTCACGTGCCGTCCGGAGCGATCCCCAAGGATGGCCCCTCGGCTGGTGTGACGATGATCACCGCCATCACGTCGTTGTTGACAGGGCTTTGCGTTGATCCGACGGTTGCAATGACCGGCGAAATCACCTTGCGCGGCCAGGTCCTCCCGGTCGGTGGCATCAAAGAGAAGGTTCTTGCGGCACACCGCGCAGGCATCAAGAAGGTTCTTCTCCCCGAAAAGAACCGGAAGGACGTGGTCGAAGTTCCAGAGGAAATCCGAAAGGAGCTGACGTTTGCGTTCATGGCCCGCATGGAAGACGTGTTGAACGAAACCCTCGGCGCCGAAAACATTGCCCGTCTTCGCTCGGAATTGGCGCTGCGCAAGCAACGCGAAGCCGCCGAAGGGAAGTCAGAGCCCGCGCAGGCATAAGCGGGGTTCATGGCCTGGGGAATCGATCTCGGAACCACAAATACTGGACTCGCCCGATGGGACACCAAGGACCGTCGGGCGGTTCTTGTGGAACTGCCGGGTGTATGTCGCCTTCCGGGGAGCCAGGACATCCTGTCCGCCCCCCAGATGGTTCCCTCGGCGGTACACATTCTCGAACCGGACTTCTGGACGAGGGTCGGTCGTTGGCCGGTGGTTCGGGATCTGACCTTTATGGGGCGGGAGGCGTTGATTGGGCGCCAAGCGCTCGACGCGAACGAAGCGTGGCCACATCCAGAGTTTGTACCTACCTTTAAGGCGCAGCTCTCCCGGGATCCGGCGCGCCACCTCGCGCGGATGGGAACGCGGATGTACTCCGCACGGGATGTCGCCCGGATGTTCTTTCGAGAACTGATGGTCGAAACCTACAAAGCAACGGGAGAACGAATCCGCGATCTGGTGATCACGGTGCCCATCGCTTCCTACGACGGCTACCGTGCGGAGCTGCGGGAAATGGCTACTCAAGCGGGGATCCGCAAGATCCGTTTTTTGGACGAGCCCGTCGCGGCCGCCGTTGGCTACGGGATTTCCATTGATCGCCCGAAAAATGTATTGGTGCTCGACATTGGGGGCGGAACCGCCCACGTCGTCTATGCTCAGTTGACGCCGCGCGGCGCCGAAGGCGGGGCCTGCGAAGTGTTGGGCAAGGAAGGCCGACGGGTTGGCGGAAATCTGGTCGATCGCTGGTTGTTGGAGGCCGTCTGTGCGGAATTGGGGATTCGACTCGACGATGCGCCTGCGGATGAGATGGAAGGGCTCTGGCAGCGGTTGATGCTGGCGGAGGCTCGTCGCGTCAAAGAGTCGCTTCACTTTCGTGAAGTGGAGACCTTTACGCTGACCGCGCCCGAGGAGCTGCGGGGCGTGCGTGCGCGGCTGGGTGCCCACCACTCCCTGAAGTTGACGCGGGAGTTTCTGGTGGCCGTCCTGGAAAAGCGCGGATTTTATGCACTGTTGGACGAGATGTTGGAAAGCGCGCTTGGCGAAAAAAGTAAAGCGGTTGACGAAGTGCTGATGGTCGGCGGTTCGACCTTGCTTCCTGGTGTGTATCCGAAGTTTGAGCAGCTTTTTGGTCGCGATCGCGTTCGCGGTTGGCAACCGTTCGAATCGGTCGTGACCGGTGCGGCGATTTACGCGGGCGGCGGCTGGACGCAATCGGACTTTATTGTGCACGATTATGCGCTGTTAACGCACGATCCGAAGACCCAGGAGCCCCAATATACGGTGGTGATCCCGCACGGCACGCGTTTTCCCACGGCGCCCGATTTTTGGAAGCGTTCTTTGGTTCCTACCTGTGCTTTGGGTGAGCCTGAGCGGCTGTTCAAGCTGATCGTCTACGAAATGGGACGAAACGACGACTCGGTGAAGTACGGGTGGGATGCTTCGGGCAACCTACGTCCGCTCGGCAATGCGGGTTCACACGACTTGGTGGTCGCCTTGAATGCGGCGAATCCCACCTTGGGGACGCTCGATCCGCCGCATCCGCCTTCCGACCGCGCGCCGAGGTTGGAGGTCTCTTTTGGGGTGAATGCCGATCGGTGGTTGATCGCCACCGTGCGGGATCTTAAGGGTAGGAAGCTGTTAATGCACGACGAGCCCGTTGTTCGCCTGTTGTAGGGGGCGCCTTGTCCGATTTGTCGGAAGCCTTGCTCGCGGAAGTGTCGGAAAGGGAGGGGATTCCTCCCATTCGTTATGTCGCCGAGACGGGCTCCACCAATGCAGATGTGGCGACACTTGCGGCCGAAGGGGCCCCGCACGGAACCGCTCTGGTGGCGGATGCACAGACTGCGGGCCGGGGGCGTCTCGGCCGTACCTGGATTTCGCCACCAGGTTCAAACCTGTATTTATCCATGTTGCTTCGGCCAAATCTCCCGTTGGCGGACGTGCCTTGGTTGACGTTGGCGGCAGCGGTTGCGGGGGCCGAGACACTGGGGCCGATTCGGATCAAATGGCCGAACGATCTGCTTGCGGACGATGGGCGAAAGGTGGCCGGAATTCTTGCGGAAGCCGAGATTTCCGGCGGTAAGGTAGCTCACGTTGTGGTCGGGATCGGCGTGAATGTGCGCTCAGCTCCACCGTTTGCGGCGAGCCTAGCTGAGTTAGGGGCACCGCTGCTGGACCGCTCCGAATTAGCGGTCCGGTGGGTGCGCCGAATGCTCTATTGGAGTTCGGTATTGCATTGTGGGACGCCTGCGGTCGGGTTGCGGTGGCGGGAGTTATCGTGCACGCTGGGCGCGCGGGTTCGGTTGGGTGAGGTCGAGGGTGTGGCGACCGATCTGGATACTAACGGCGCTTTGCGTGTCCGCCGCGACGACGGGAGCGAACAATCCATCCTGGCCGGAGAGGTGGAAATGGTCAAGGGCGTTTACTAAACGAGACCAAATGCGGCGCCCCCGGTAGAGAAAAGGGTCAACGGAGTGTCGATGTTCGCCGCGATCCCCTTTCTGAGCCTGCCTGCCTACGATATTCCCGTGCCCGGCATTGGGGTTCTGCCGCTCGATCCTTGGGCACTGCTCGTTTGTACGGGATTTGTGGTGGGCCTCGAAATTGCGCGAGCGCGTGCGATTCGGCTGGGGTTGGACGTTCGCGATATCGTCGATGGTGCGGTATTCATCGTTTTGATGGGCTTTTTGTGGGGCCACATCATCACCGTGGTCGCCTACTACCCTGAGCGTCTGAAAACCGACGGTATTTGGTCGCTTTTGCGCGTGTGGGAGGGATTCTCCTCTTTCGGGGGGTTTCTTGGCGCGGTGATCGGCTGGGCGCTGTTCTATGGCGTGATCCGGCGGCGCCCGGCATTACGCATGGCGGACGTGATCGTTTACGGCTTTCCTTTTGGTTGGTTCTTTGGGCGTTTAGGTTGCGGGGTGGTGCACGATCACATCGGGCGCCTGACCACCTCGCCGATCGGCATGGATTTCGATCACGGCATTCCGATGTTTCACGGCACCGGGGATCCCTATTCAGCCGCTTCGGGGATTCGTTTTGAGCTGGGCCTGACTGAGGCGGCGTACATGGTCGGGGTCGCGGCGCTGTGGTTGTACTTGGGGCGCAAGGACCGCGTTCCAGGCTTTTACCTCGGATTGTTTGCCGTGGTGTATGCGCCGGTGCGTTTCTGCATGGACTTTCTGCGCAACAACGATCTTGGCCACCAAGACGTGCGTTATTACGGCCTAACTCCGGCGCAGTATGGCTCGATCATCATGTTGACCCTGGGGCTTGCGGTGTTGGCGACCCGCAACTGGAAGGGGTTCAAGCCGTGGGCGATGGACGGCAAACCCGACCAAGATGCCCGTGCAAACGGCGATGCGCCGTCGTAGGCCTCACTCGTAGTAATAGTAACCTTGGTTGACCATGATCGGGTATTCGGTGCTGCGCGGGTCCTTTTTGTCGTCATCGATGGCGATCA
>SYKL01000046.1 GCA_005797785.1 Pseudomonadota bacterium
CGGGAGGTGGCGTTGGCCGTGCGCGATGTGCTGGATGAATTGGGGGTTCGCCTGCAATTGGAGGATCTGCGAGGCGATTTGGCGACCGAGGTGATGGAAGAGCGCCTGCGGATGAAGCAAGAAATGGAGGATCGAAGCACCGACGAGCTTGAGACGGAACTGGTGGTGCGGGATCTTCCCACGGCACCGCCGGAGCCGGCGCCGATCCCGTTGTTGACGCCGGGCGGTGCCCCCGAGCGGGTGGAATCGGAGCCAGAACCGCAGAAATTGCCCGAGCCTGTGGCTCCCACAGTGGAGGTTGCCCCCTCGCGGGCGTGGCTGTGGGGAGTCGTGGTGTTGGGCCTATTGTCGGGCGCCCTGGTGATGGTGCTCGTGCAGCTCTGGGGGCTGGGAGGCTGAGAGATAGTCAGCTAGTTGACTATCTGATCCGCCTCAAAGCTGTGTTATCCGTGGTTCTGGCGACGTCGCCGCATGACCAACCCTGCCAGGGCGGTCAGGCCGAGCGACAGCGGTGTCGTCGAAGAGTCACATCCGAAGCCGATCTTATCGGGTGGTCCGGGGGGGCCTGGGCGTTCTTCGTGGTGATCGTCGTCCAGGTAGTCGGGGGTGCCATCGCCATCGGCGTCGTCGTCGCCCTCGGCCGCGTCGGCTGAACCGTCGTTGTCGGAGTCGGTATCGAGGTAGTTGGGTACGTCATCCTCGTCGAGGTCGGCGACTCCCTCGGCCAGGGTGGGGATGCCGTCCCCGTCGTCATCGGTATCCATGCGGTCCTCGTCGCCATCGTCATCGGAGTCGCCCTCTTCCACAGCATCCATGACCGAATCGTCGTCCGAATCCGTGTCGATCACGTCCGGGGTGGAGTCTCCGTCGGAGTCCAACGGAGTCGCCGTAACGGAGCCGTCGAGAGCCCATTCCCACCGATCCGAGTAGCCATCGTCGTCGGAGTCAGCGCTGTCGGGATCGGAGCCGGCGGCATTCTCCCAGGCGTCGGAAATGCCGTCTTCATCGCTGTCGCCGAGGGTCACCAAGTCTTCGTCGTCGCAGTCCTGGTCGATGCCGTCGTCGGGAATTTCCTCGGCCCCCGGGTGGATCGTCGGTTCGCCGTCGTCGCAATCGTTGGACGCGTAATAGCCGTCGCCGTCGTTGTCTTCGTTTTCGCTGCAATCGTAATCCACGCCTTCCTCGGGATCGTCGGGCGTGAGGGCATCGGGGTAGACGTCGTCGCGGGTCTCGTCGCAGTCGATGTTGGAGCCGAACCCGTCCCCATCGAGGTCGTCGATCAGGCCGTCGCAGTTGTCGTCGATGCCATTGAAGGGATCTTCGAATGCGTTGGGCGAGATGGCCGCATTGAGGTCGTCGCAATCGGATCCTTCCGTGCCCCACCAACCGTCTTTGTCGAGGTCGTGCTGGTCTCCGTCGATGCAGTTGAGTTCGGGGCCATAGTTCACCTCAGGCGCCCTAGGGTAGGCAGTGGGATCGGCATCGTTGCAATCGTAGTTGTACGGGAAACCGTCCTCATCGGCGTCATTTTGGGGGCCGACATAGCAATCCTCGTTGACGCCGTCCGGGTCGTTGGAAATCTCCACTTGGCCAGGGTTCATCGCGGGGTCGTTGTCGTTGCAGTCGCCCTGAAGCACCGTGTAGCCATCGGAGTCTTGGTCGAGGGTGGGTTGTGTGCCCGACGTCGCACTGACGCCGACTCCCATCCCCTCGTAGCTGGAGAAACTCTGCTGCGGCCGCAGGTCGTCGTCAAAACAGTCGATCGCGGGATCTGCGGGGTTGGAGGCGGGGACCCAGTTGGTAAGGAACGGATCGTCGATGACGTTGTAGTCCGAGCCCCAACTGTTCGACTCATTGTATGCGGGGGAAGTATGATCGTGGGCGACGACACCTGCATACCCGTGGGAGGGGGCGCCGATGGAAGCAATCGCGCTGTAGCCGTTTGAGACAAATACAGAGTCTACAATGGAGCTGTAAGGCGTGCTTTCGCCGACAAGATTGCTTTCGAAGGACCCGCCCGTGACGCCGTTGCCGACGAAGGTGTTGCGCTTCCAATAGGTGACATTGGCATCGCCATGGCCATACTCGTACACCGAGCCGGCCTTGTTCGCGGCTTCATTTTCCACGAACGCCGTTTGCTGGATGAAGCGGTTCCCCATCGGGTTTTTCAAATAGATCGCGCCACCTGACCCGGTCGTGGTGTTGAGGCAGAACAGCGAATTTTGTAGGTTGAGAGCGTTGGTGTTTTCGGAGTAAACGGCACCGGCGCCGGACGCTCCACCGTAGTTTCCATAGAAGAGCACGCCGTCGATCTCCTGAGTGCCCGACTGGAGGTAGAGGGCGCCGCCTTGAGTGTTGCCCGCGTTGTCGAAGATGCGTCCCCCCACCAAGCTCAGCATGGTGGTTGCTGCGCCGGAGTTTCGGATCGCGATCGCTCCACCTTTGCCCGAGGAGTTTTCGCTGAACTCAGTGTGGCTGCTCCGAAGCGTCGTCGTGCTGGAAGCGAGAATCGCGCCGCCAAATCCGCTGTTGCCGGTGGCGTTGGCCGTAAAACGGGAGTCTGAGATTTCGAGGGTGCCTTTGTCGCCGTAAATGGCGCCGCCGTTTAAAGCAGCTTGGTTGTCCTCGAAGATGCCTTGGCGGATGTAGATGATATGGCTGGAGTCCCAGCGGATCGCTCCGCCGCCATTGACGCCCGTCCCAACGGCGGTATTGTCGGTGTAGACGGAGTCGTTGTCCTCGGAGTCTTCGGAGCTCACGAGGTAGAGGGCGCCGCCCGCACTCGCTTGGTTTTGCAGGTAGGTATTTGCATAGGACTGCAAATGGCCGGCAGCGTAGACGGCCCCGCCGCCCCCTTTGATAGTCCCGGCGTTGTCCGTGGTCTGATTGTCAGTGAATTGGTTTCCTACCAGGTAGAGCAGGGAGCCGCTGAGCCAGATGGCGCCGCCGGTCCCCCCGGCGGTGTCGAGGGACCGCGCACGGTTGCCCTCGAGTGTCGTGAATGCCATGTAAATCTGGTTGTCACTGTATAATCCGCCGCCACGGGGGGCGCGGTTGGTGGTGTATGTGTCGAAGTAGGAGTAGATGACGCCGGACGCGAACACGGCTCCGCCCACGTCGCTTGATTCGTTGTTTTCGTAGACATTGCGTTCCGAGTACAACCCGACGGTGACAGCGGCCACGGCGCCTGCGCCCATGGTTCCAATGTTGTGGTCGAATACGCTGCGCGCAATGTTGAAGCTCGGGCCATTTGCTTCTGCATATACGTAGACCGCGCCTCCGAATCCTGTCGCGGTATTGTCGGTAAAGGTAGAACTATCGATGGA
>SYKL01000424.1 GCA_005797785.1 Pseudomonadota bacterium
ACCGTCATGCCTTGATCCAAGATCAGTTTTGTCGCCTCGTTTTTAAATTCTGGAGTGAACTTTCGTCGCGTCGTTGTGGCCATAGTGGCCTCCTGGGCGACTACCTAACCGAGTGGTCCGCGGAACCGGGGCAAGGTCACACGACGCCAGCCCTCCGCAGCGGCGTGCTTCCAGTGCTCGCCAGCCTAGACGATGATTCCGCCGGGGATTTGACGCACGAAATCGGGCAATTGTGGATGTGGCAACAGGACCTCCTCGCGAGCATTACCTGGCACCGAAAAGCAGCCTTCATGGGTAACTGTCATTCGATGTTTGAGTTGCACTTGCTGCTGTTGTCGATGGACACGAAAGAGGCGAACGTCTGGTTCCAGCGGGCTGCGGACGCTGGGCATCCTCGGGCGCTGTATTCGCTTGGTGCCATGTATGCTCGCGGACGTGGCGTGCCGCGGGATACCTGGCGGGCGGGCGAATACTATCGTCGAGCTGCGCAGGGAGGCAGTGCTGCGGCTGCGGCCATGTTGGCGGTGTTGCACCTTTCCGGTGAGGCGGAAAACTCCAGTGCGGAGAGCGCCGGGAAGTGGTTGTCAGAGGCGGATCGGCTGGGATTTGATACAGTCGATTTTCTGGCGGGGATGGGGCTGGAGGATCCGCGTGTAGAGGGGCTCGCTCCGTCGCCTGCGTAGGACATTGGGTCGAGGAACAGATGAAAGTCAGTATCAACGGTGTGGCAATCCACAGAGGATTGTTCGGTCTCAGTGTTTTTGCTTGGGACCGGCAACACAATCCGACGTCCCTGGAGGCGATTGTCGAACTGGACGATGGAGACCTTCGAGCGATGGGGCGTCGAATGACAATGATCGCGAGAACCTGTAAACAAGAAGATCCTGACTACTTTGTCGGTGAAGATATGGAAGGGGTACCGTGCCCGGATTCCGAAGAGGTGTTTATTCAAAACCCACAACTCTTGAACGACTATCTTTGCTATTCGTCATTCTGGCGCAGCGAGGCCGGCAACGCCTTATTGGACGTCGTTCGAGATGGTGACTTGGAACCGCCCATGTACTGGGTGTGCAACTTCATAGAAGCCTTACCAAACGGAGAAATTACCGTTCTTCGGTTGGGAGTGGCTGAGTAACGTCGCGCCAGTGTTATGGACCGCTAGACCGGAGGGGTCATGGTTAGATACCTGTGGTTCTCGCCGCTGCTCATCGGCGCACTGGGATGTGGCGGGGGACAGAGCTCCGACGCGCACAACACAGCGATCAGTAACGAGCAAATGGACGATTGGGCGAGCAAGGTGCCCCTGATCGCACCCGAGTGCTCGGAGGTGGAGCAGGACGATCACATCCGTTGGGTGGTTCCGTCAGAGCTTGGCTGCGATTTCAGTCAATTCGACGCCCAACCGGTGTGGTCCGACGACGAGCATCGCCGACCACAGGACCGAGAGGTGGTGAAGACGGTAGAAGCATTTGATGACCCGAACGCTCTGCTGGTGCTGTTGGACGGGGATACCCGCAAGCTGCCTCAGAACGTACGTTACCTCATGCTTAACGCACATTCTCGGGCCGATTCGGCCGGGTTGGTCGGGCTGTCGGACCTCCGACTGTTGAGCCTATCGGTTGCGCCGGGTGGAAACGTCGACCTCGGCTCGCTGCGCGAGCTTCGCACTCTTTCGCTCGGCTGTACCAACAACCCCTGCGATCGGCCGCTCGATCTCACCTCATTGGAAAGGCTCCCCAACCTTCAGCAGTTGCGACTGCACTTTCCGTCGGGGCAGGTGGCAGACCTCTCTGGAGTGGCCGGTGCGATTGGCCTTAAGACATTGTTCATTGGCGGCGAAGTGGACGAGGCCCGTAGCTGGTTGTCTGAACAGGTTTATGGAGTGCCGAAGCTGGATCTCACACCGCTCCGTGGACACCCCACGCTCGAGACCATTCGATTCCGGCACCTGTACACGGACGGCGGGTCCATCGACCTCGCGCCACTGGTTGGGATCGCGACTCTGCGCAGATTGAGCTTTGAGCAATCCGCCCTCGAGACGATAGACCTGGGCCCCGTCGCACACATGCTCCAGCTGCAGCAGTTGGAGCTCGTCCACTTTGGCGGCCAGCCCCCGTTGTTCCCGTCGAGTCATCGGCGCCCGACCGCCTCCTTGGACCTCGCACCGCTCGCCGGGCATCCCTCACTGACAACGCTCCGCATTGTTGAGAGAAAGCTCTCTGAACTCGATCTCACCCCACTGGCTCATGTGCCGCGACTACGAAAGCTCACGATTCTGGCAGGCCCGGACACCATGGATTTTACGCCGCTTGCCTGGGTACCCCACCTTGAGGATCTCACGATCGTCGGAACCGGCGGAGTAACACTTTGGAACGGGAAATATTCCGACCTGCCGTGACCTGCCTCCATGGATCTTCTGCCGAAGTGGCATCCTTGCCGACCCGGTCTGCGTACAAGGCGGACCGGGTTGGCGAGTGCTCGGCGGGGCGGCTTGAGCGCAGGACAGGGTGAAGCTGGCTTCCGTCGGCCTTGTCGAAAGGGTTCGTCGTTGGCTCGTTCGCGGTCAGAACGCGAGCCCCACACCAAACTTCGCGCCCCCGGTGAGCGCGAGGTGGTCATCTCTAAACATCGCTTCTACTGGGAACATCAGCGCAAACCGCAGTCGCGACGCCTGCCAAACCAACTCGGGGCCCAGGAATGCGCGACCGACCCAAGGGGAGGAGTTCACTGTGTCCCATGCTTGGTTCAACGACCAGTTCAGGCCACCCCATCCCGCCCCACCGCCCACCACCGGCGCGACCGAAAACTGCACCGTGCCGGATTGTCGTAGAGGGACGTCCCACCTGAGGTGCTCGGAGCCGTCGGCAGCGAGATCTCGGTTTTCCAGGTGGTGGCGAAGCCGCCCGCGACCGCCAGCAGTCGATGGTCGCCGTGCACGGAGCTGTGCCGGAAGTGCCGCTCGGTGGGCAACAGGTGGTAGCGCTTCAGATCTTCGGCGGCCCACGCATCTTGCTCGGACACCACCGTGAGGTTCGCCTCAGCCGATGGATCCCAGCCGGGAACGTCGGCGGAACCTTCGATCAGGTGCTTCAGATCGCCGCCGGTGGCGCTGATGTCCGCGGGGACCTGCACCACAAAGTCAAACGATAACGATTCGTTGGGCTC
The DNA here is from genome assembly GCA_005797785.1 of Pseudomonadota bacterium. Taxonomy (GTDB): domain Bacteria; phylum Myxococcota_A; class UBA796; order UBA796; genus SYKL01. The sequence continues at coordinate 3,166 of SYKL01000424.1, forward strand.
AACGGGGCGGCCGCCCTGAGGAAGATTCACCTCGAACTTGGTTTCCGAGGTGTTGGTGGTGCCCGAGTCGGTCTTCTTTGCTCCTTCTCCACCACTCTCACGATGACCGCCGTCAACGGGAGCGGACGTCGCCCGCCGGTGATGGTGACCTTGCCGTGAACCAACGCACCCTGCTTGACCTGGTTGCTGTCGATCGAGATGCTGATTTTGGGTTGGCCGATTCCGAACATTCCAAGGATACTATCGATAAAACTCATGGGAACTCCATTCCGGCAAAAAACCGACGAATGACATCGCTGTGGGGGCAGGGGAGCTGAAGCCGTGCCGATGGTAAACCGGTTTACGATTTAGCTCATTCGGCGTCTGGAAGCGACTGCACAGTCACCGATGTGGAAAGGAACAATTCCGTGCCAACGACATTGTTGACTAGGCCGCAGTCGGCCATGGATTGCAACTGTTCGTGCGTCAACGACAGGCCCCCCTCGCGTTCAGAGCCGATGTCGTCTACATCGTAGGCGTTCATGTACAGCTTTTTGCCATCGCCGATGGTGACGGTGTAGCTGTCCTCCCAAATCGGGAAGATGGTGTTGCGGGTCGAGGGATTGTCTCGTTCTGAGCGATCGTATTCGTGAAAGGTGTAGTTTGCAGCATCGAATCCGTCCGAGGGGTCATCCACCACCGCGTTTTCGTATTCGTCGTAGCGGCCGAGGTGGTACACGGTGTCAGGCGGGCGCGTTCCGGTGGTGACGTCTTCGAGGCTTTCACCGAGACCATCCGCAACGTCTGCGGCCACATCGCCAGAGGTGTCGCCCAGGTATTCGTCGACCACAATGTCCACGATGCCGGTGATGAAATCGAGGTTGTCCCAATTGAGTCCGTTGTCCCACATTCCTCCGGAAGCGGTGGTGGGGTAGACGACCGATTTGTGGAAGGTCACATAAAAACGGTCGCCTTCGTACAGGCCGCACGCGAGGGCTTGGAGCTCGATCTCGTACTGGTCTCCGTCTTGGGGTTGGAGGTCCGCGAGCGACGCGGTGTACCACTGTTGTCGGCTAGCATCGAAGCCGAAAACATGAACTTGGTCGACATCGAAGCGGCCCTGAAGTTGACTCACGTCGTGCCCCAGGGTGAGCGCTCCCCAATCGGTACAATCCTCGCGTTCCGCATCGAAGCATACTTCGACGAGATCGAGGTCAAACTCGGTCTGGTTGACGATCGCTAAGGTCCAGGTTGCGGGCTCCGGCACGTCGGTGTCGACCGGATCGGTATCTACAGGAATGTCCGTTTCTGCGGTGTCCGAAGTTTGTACGTCCGTATCTCCGGATGGAGTTTCATTGTCGAGGGGTGCTCCGGAGAACTCGACTTCACAACCTGCGGCCAGAAAACAACACAAACTGAGAGGGATTTTCATGGAACAGCTCCTGACGAAGAGGTCGATCGCAAAGGGCGAATCAGAGCAGACGGAGGCGCCCGTGGTTGGGCACTCAGCAAACTTACCTGTCGGTGGAGCTCCTCCTCGTTTCAGGAAAGCTCAAGTTGTATCGATTTTAGGAGTATCTATGGAACCGACCGAGCAACGGGCATGTGGTCTTGGTAGGCCTGGGAAGCCGCCGCTTCACCTGGAGCTCTATCGCCGCGGCGCACTTCCGATGCGTGCCCTGCAAGAAGCGGATCGCCTTTACGTTGGCCGGGTACGTTCCAGTGCGGTCGCAATTTCCCGTGCTTCTTCTTCGGAATCCAGCATGTCCACCACCCGAACTCCGTCGGCGGTGACCGCGTAGGTGGAAACACCATTGCGGCGATTTCTGGACTTCACCAATCCGAAACGGGCGGCCTTTGGCCAGGGGACGTTGCGGCGACCGAACCACCACAGCGGGCCCTCGTGAACGCGAATGCCCTTGGCATCGGTGGTGAGGGTGGTGGAATTCACCCGAGTGGCGGCCACCATGTAGAGCACTGCGGCAGCGAATGTGGCGGCCCCTAGCCACAGTGCCAATGCGGGGTTGTAGATGAGGCTGAGCGGCGACCGCAACGTGTGGAGAAGCATCCAACCCAGGTCGACGCCGACGAGGTAGGTTGGGAGCGCCATCACCAGGACCGGTAGCCCCAGCCCCGATACCCAAAAGGTGGTGTTGATGTGGCGGGAAGAGCGCCAGGTCCAGGAGATTTGGTTGCCTTGAAGGGTGATTCGGGAATTCATGCGGTCTCCTTCAGAGGGGTTGGCGCTGCGGCGCGTGCTCCGACCCTACTTGCCCTCCCAGTTGCTTTCGCATCGGGAATGTTCGAACTGTATTTGACCTGCCCCCGAAATTTCGGACCACTTGAAACGTGAATAAGGATCCTCTTCGCCACGCGAGGAGCGAGCATGCGATCGAGTCGATTCACGAACGAACAGATGGTGAACATTCTCCGCGAGGCGGATCTGTCCACGATGGCGGAAACCGCCAAAAAGCATGGTGTCAGTGAGCAAACGCTCTACGTGTGGCGTCGGCGCTTTGGCACGATGACGACGGAGGAGACCAAGCAGAAGCGTGCGCTGGAGCAAGAAAACGCCCGCCTGAAGCGCATGCTGGTGCAGCGCGACTTGGAAATCGAGGTGATGAAAGAGATCGCCGGAAAAAAGTGGTGAGC
>SYKL01000047.1 GCA_005797785.1 Pseudomonadota bacterium
AAACTCGGCGGCGATCGCCGCGAAGACCTCTGGGTCCTGGTGAGCGAGCGGATTCATCGAGCCCCCAATTTGGCCGGCTACCTATCCGATTCGTGTTGAAATGTCCGGTGGAGTCCGAGCGCGATCACCGTCGGCCGCCGGCCCCAAACCGAAATCGTCAAGTACTTTACTAAGCGCGCCAGGGATGGAAGGGGCGCGGAGCGGTCGTGGAGAGCGCAGCTCGGAGCGACGGAACCCCCGCACAGCCCGGTCGGGCGGAGCCCGAGGCGCCCGCGAAGGAGGAACGGAACGACCGAGGCAGGGATCGAGCCTCACAACATGCCGCACGGCTTGTGAGGTTCGAGGCCAAGGAGGGAAGAGAGTACCGCAGGGAAGCTGGCCTGTAGGCCGCGACCGAGGAACGGAACGACCGACGCAGGGATCGAGCCTCACAAGCCGTGCGGAGTCTCGATTTTTTCGACCCTGCGAGCATGCCGCCCCCCAGCAAAAGGCGTGTTCAACCATGCATCCACGCATTCCATCGCCAAACCCTCGCCGACCACCCGCTGCCCTAAACAGAGGATGTTCGCGTCGTTGTGCTCCGCCGCCATCCGCGCGGAAAAGGTATCGGACACAATCGCTGCACGAATGCCGGAAATGTGGTTCGCCGTGATCGCCATGCCTTGGCCGGTGCCGCACACCAGAATTCCCTTCGGGAATTCGCCAGAGACTACCTTGTGAGCCACGATTTTGGCATAGTCAGGGTAGTCCACCGAGGCGTCGTCGAACGGACCCAGATCCTCCGCTTCGTGACCTTGCGCGCGCAAATGCGCGATCACCGCGTGTTTCAACCGCAACCCACCGTGATCCGATGCCAATGCGATCCTCATCATCCCTCCCAACGGCGAAATGCCAAAGTAGCGTTCGTACCGCCAAAACCAAAGGCGTTCGACAGTGCCGCCCGGATCGGCGTCTGCCGTGCGGCTTTCGGAACAAAATCGAGATCGCAGCGAGGATCAGGATTTTCCAAATTGGCGGTCGGAGGCACGATCTGATGGAAGAGCGCTAACGAAGTCGCCACCGCTTCCACTCCCCCGGCGGCCCCCAACAAATGACCGGTCACCCCCTTGGTCGAGCTGACCATCAGCCGATCCGCTGCGGCCCCAAAAGCCGTGCGAATCGCCTGAGATTCCGCGGGATCGTTGGCCGGGGTGGAGGTGCCGTGGGCATTGATGTAGTCGACGTCTTCCGGAGCTAAATTGGCGGACTTTAACGCCAGTTTCATGCTGCGGGCAGCGCCGTCGCCTCCCGGCGAGGGTGCGGTGATGTGGTGTGCGTCCGTCGTTAACGCATAACCGGCCAACTCCGCATAGATTCGCGCGCCACGTGCCAGGGCGTGATCGAGGGATTCGAGCACTACCAATCCCGAGCCCTCCCCCATGACAAATCCATCGCGATCGCGATCGAAGGGACGAGAGGCGGTCGACGGATCATCATTGCGCCGGGAAAGGGCTTTCATCGTCATGAATCCGCCGAGGCCGAGCGGACAGATCGCGGCTTCGGTGCCCCCCGCAAGCATCACATCGGCGTCGCCCGAGCGGATCACCCGCCAAGCCTCGCCGATCGAATGATTTCCAACGGCACAAGCGGTGGCGACCACCAGACTGGGACCCTTGGCCTCGTAACGAATCGACATTTGTCCAGTTGCAAGGTTGATCAACGACCTAGGGATAAAGAAGGCAGATACCGCCTTAATTCCTTCCCTGGCAACCAATTCAGCATTTTCCACGATTTCTGGGAAACCGCCGATGCCCGAGCCGACGTATACCCCGAAACGCTCGGCGTCGGGCCAACTCTGGCCGCGAACAAAGCCGGCATCCGCCAACGCCTGATCGCCGGCAACCAACGCAAATTGCATAAACCGGCCGAGACGGCGCGTTTCCCGCTCGCCGAGCAAGGCATCGCCATCAAAGCCGCGCACCTCACCCGCGATCTGAACCGGCCATCCGGTAGCGTCAAAGTGGGTGATCCGGCCAATGCCAGACCGCCCTTCCACCATGGAATTCCAAGTGGAGGGGACATCTTGTCCGCACGGCGTAACCGCCCCAAGTCCGGTGATAACGACCCTTCGCAGGTTGCGAAAGTCAGCGTCGATCAGGTGACATGGGCGACGATATAGTCCACGGCATCCTGCACGGTGCGGATATTGCCGGCGTCATCGTCGGGAATGCTAATGTTGAACTCCTTTTCCATGGCAATGACCAACTCCACAATGTCGAGCGAATCGGCATTCAGGTCATTGATGAAGGAAGCCGTGGAAACGACCTCGGCCCGATTCACGCGCAACTTCTCGGCGATGATCGAGCGAACTTTTTGTGCGACCTCTTCGTGGGTCATCCCTTCTCCCGTTAGAACTCCGCCAATGTATCCCACCCCCCAGTTAGGGCAATGGGTCGTTCAACCAACCGCCAAACGCTGTTGAACCGCCGCCAGAAGTCCCTGCGAAGACGTTTGATGCGCCATTCGCAGCGCCGCATGCACTGCCTCAGCGCTGGCGCGGCCGTGCCCCACCACCACCAAGCCTTTGGCGCCGAGCAACAAACCGCCGCCTTGCGCCTCCCAAGCCACGCGAGAACGGAACCGCCCAAACGTCCTCGAAGTAAGCCAAGCTCCAAGCATTGCCGATGGGTTGCGGCCGATCTCTTCCTTGAGCAGGTGAACCACCGTTTCCGCCGCCGCCTCCACGCCTTTAATGAGGACGTTCCCCACAAATCCATCGCACACGAGAACGTCGCAGCCGCCGGCCAGCGCCGCGTGCGGCTCGATATTGCCGACCACCGTGAGCGGGAGCGTCTGAATCAACGGAAGCGCCGCTCTGACCTGCATGTTTCCCTTGGTCGACTCTTCACCATTGGCGAGGAGGCCGATCCGCGGCGTCGGCATCCCCAACGCCTGTGCATAAGCCGCCCCCAACAAGGCAAAACACGCGAGCTGCTCGGGACGGCAGTCCACATTGGCGCCCGCGTCCAAGAGCACCAACTTACCGCCGTCCGAGCGAGGAAGAACGGTTGCAATGGCGGGCCGGTCGACCCCTTCGAACACGCCAAGCCCGAGCACGGTCGCCACCAACACCGCGCCCGTGTTTCCACAGGAAACCGCCGAAGAAGCCTCCCCTTTCGCGACCAACTCGATCACCCGCGCCAAGGAAGAATTCGGTTTTTTTCGAACCGCCGCTGCCGCCGCGTCGCCCATACCGACCGCATCTGGCGCATGGGCGATCGGGATCGACACACCTCGAGGAAGGAGCGGACGAAGCAACTTCTCGTCGCCCACCAACACGACCGGTATCCCGTCCTTCGCGGCCGCGATCGCCCCCGCAACCGTGACGCGCGGCGCATCGTCGCCGCCCATGGCGTCGAGGGCCACTGGAAGCATCGGGCGCACCGGTTCGTTGCGCACTGCCATCGGACGCTCCGGGCTAAGATGGAATAAAAGCGCGGGTCGAAAGCCCTGATCCTGGGGACCGGAAAGAGGCTGGCCAGGAACGTCCGCAAGCCAAGCGCGCAGCTCGCCATGGCGAGCGCAGCCGATGGTTGAGGACCGGAGCGCGCGACAGCGGCATGATGGCTTTCAGGCCGATGCTATTCGGCTTGAACTGCAGGCGCGACGACGACGCGACCGCGGTAGGTGCCGCATTTCAAGCACATGTTGTGCCGCTGCTTCAGTTCACCACAGCTGGGGCAGGACTCCACAGCGGCGGTGACCTTGAGGAAATCGTGTGCGCGGCGCATGCCCTTCCGGCGACGGGACGTGCGTTTCTTAGGTACTGCCATAACTTCCTCCAAAATCGGCGTATAAACCTGAACGCCGACGTCCCACAGCTTTTGGGACTGATGATGACCCTGCTATCTATCGCAGTTTGCTTAGGGCGGCGAACCCAGGATGTGAAGAATCTCCAGAGCGCCCCTTTTCGGCGAGCAATTTCGCAGTGCGCTTGTCGCATTCTTCGGTATCGGGGCACTCCAAACGAATCGGTAGCGCCAGCGCCACGGCCTCAGTGACCACATCCGCAAGGTTCAGCGAATTTCCCTGATACCAGCCGATGTCGAGCTCCTCTTCGTCGACCTCCTCCTCCTCCTCGACGGGCGCGCCAGAGGGGGCAGGATCGAACAGCAACTCCACTTCGACCGGAAGGGCCAGACGAAAACTCTCTCCGCAACGCTCACACTCGCAGGTGGCGGAGGTATTCAGCTCACCGGAAACGGAAACCCGGCCCGCTTTGCTGGAAATCTGCAATTTTCCGGAGAGCGACTCCGCCAAAACGCCGAGGGTATCGGACACTGCGGCCATCGCCCACTCGGTGGTGGTGTCGAGGACGATCTGACGGCCGCGCTCTGGAATTTGATCGATGATGAGGTTCATGCTCGGTCCTTTCACCCTCGGTAACCGAGGCATTCCTCGTCGTCGAACTTCCTGTGCGCGCCCGCAGGCGCTATACTCGCGGCGATGCGAATCCTGTGGTGCTGCTTTCTGCTCGCTTGTACGCCGGCCGATCCTGAACGGCAGGCGGCGGAAGTCTACGCGCAGTCGCTCGAGCCATTGCTGCAAGAAAACGGCTTGATCGCCGATACGGTGCTGGGGACCGCCGCCGCAATCTATGACGGGCGCGCCCCCGAAAACCTCCCCGCGCGTTGGTCGGACGAGATCGTCCCCTTGAGCGAGCATTTGTACGATCAAAGCCGCATGCTATCCGTTCCCGACGCCTGGAACGCCGAACATCAGCTGTTGATCGCCATCTGGAAAAAACGCGCCGAGGCCTACCGGGACCTTTCCGAGGCGACGCTGCTCGGCGATGCAAAACGCTGGACCGCCGCTCGTAAACAGGCGAATGACGCCAAGCTCGAAGAGGAAACGTGGTTCAACAACACGAACGAACGGTTGGGAAAATCCGACGTGAAGATCGACCAGTACCCCTGACGGGAAATCGTTTGGTTGTAAGTATCTAGTTATCGCATTAGGCGACCTCTACACCGGCCCCGACCGTTGACACCCCCCGCCACCGCGTTAATAGGGCCCACACCTGTCGGTGTCTCACCGACGCTCGGGCGCTGGGGCATGGTGTAATTGGCAGCACAACGGATTCTGACTCCGTTAGTCTAGGTTCGAGTCCTGGTGCCCCAACCATCCGTCTTTTTGAAAACTTGCTCCCATGGTCTAGCGGCTAGGACATCGCCCTCTCACGGCGAAGGCAGGGGTTCGATTCCCCTTGGGAGTACCATATTGCCCCGTAGAGCTTAGGTTCTACGGGGCTTTTTGTTGGATCGAAAAAGTTGTATGGGTCATACTGTATGGGTCATCCCTTGCCTTGCGCTCTTCGCGCATGCGTCAAATCGGACTTGATCCTTCCGGTGATTCTCGGCCGATCCGCATCGAGAACCACCCGGAGCATTGTACCGACAACAAATGCACGACGCTCACACGACAGGCTCGCCACAAGGGTCAGGAGATGGGTGACCCCCTCCTCGGGCGTCGAGCGCGAGGTGCCGTTTGCTCGTTTGTCGCCAACACAGCTCTGCGCCAAGTTCAAGTATGCGTTGTCAACCTGGTGTTCCTTATGACAGCGGTCCGCCTGCAAAGCAGACAACAATTGGTACAGGGCCCCTTGAAACTCTTCGCCCATATCCCGCAACAACAGGAGAATCGTAACTTCGCTATCATTCAGGCCAGCTTTCGACGCCGTAGCCAGTTGCTTCCGATGCCAATCTAAAAAGTCAGATTTTTGGCCCTGAATAAATTCGGGCTCCACTGCCTTCCAAAATTTTTCAGGATCTTCGCCGAGCGCTTCGGCAATCTGGAAACATCGTTGACGGTCCGGAACCTTTGCGTTTGGTGCCTCCATCTGGGATATTCGCGCTGCTGTACATTTTAGTAACCGCGCTAGATCCTCCTGAGTCAAGTCGTCGGATATCCTAAGCGACCGTAACATACTATGAAAGGGCATTATTCCTAACCTAAGACTTAAGTCATATACTTAACACTTAAACAAGTTCGAATCAATTCAAACCGAAGCGGATAGCCTGGATTCATCGGAGGTCCACCGATGACACACACCGCAATATTGACCGTACACCTACCGAATGATCTGATCATGCCGCTCGACCGGCTGGCGAAAGAACAACTTCGCTCAAGATCGTCACTGATAGCAATGTTCATCCGCGATGGGCTGCGTCGAACCGTAGTTATGGCCGAGTCACCAGACGACGCAGAGGTGCATCGTGGCTAACTCCGAGCGCCATTTTGAGCGCCTCATCGTGTCGCCCGGAGCGATTGTGTCGCTTCAAGAGGCGTGCGAGCTGCTTCCGCTCAACGATGCCGCAGCTCGCCATTGGTTGCATGAGCAACGATTGGTCCGACTTCTGGCCGGTAGGCACGTCGTCTGCTGGGCGGACGTTGCTCAAGCTCTTCGTTCTACACCCATGGCCCCCCCAAGCAAGGTGGCCCGTAGTTTACCTCGAATCAAGATTGATCCCCTGTAGCCCCCGTTTGCATAGACCCAAGGCTCACAGAACAATGAGGTTCAAAATAACCAAGCATCCAAGGATATTTTCGCCACATCCTAGAGATAACCCAAGCGAACGTGACCCACACGCTCATGAATCGACATCTGCCGATCTTAGCGCTGTTTCCTGGAGTTAGCATGAGCCTCCGCGGACTTAGAGCTCGACAGATCAGCGACCTATTCCCCATCCTGGGGACCCCACACGACGCCCGAAGCTGCGCCTGCCCCGCCTGTAAAGCCGAACGTCGAGGGAAGTCGGACCGACGTTATGCATTCGGTCTTCGCCGAGACGGACGTGGCGGAAAGTGCCATCGCTGCGGATTCTCTGCGGATCTCGTCAGGTTCGCTCAGCAGGTCCTTCTCGACCGGGTCGTAGCAGCGGGTGACCGGGCAGGGTTCAGCGAGTTCTGCCGCGCCGCCGAGCGGGCTGGAATCATGGCCGCACGTGGGGAGTTCGCCGGGAAGCCGCCTAACCCACAGCCCCCAAATTGGAATCCTACAGAGCTGTTGGAAGCCCAAGAGCGCCCACCGCAGACGGAGGTCCAGCTGATTTGGGATGCCTGCGGCCCCGTCTCCGGTGACAAAAACGTCGCTGAGTGGGCTCGTTCAAGGGGTTTCGACCCACACTTGGCGACGAAGCTCGACATCTTTCGGACCTTGCCTGTTTGGTCTCGCGAGCTGGACTTTCCCTGGATCAGAAGCTGGATGTGGGCGACACGTCGCGCCGTTTTCCCAGTCTGGAGTGAGAACGGGGAATTGTGCTCCCTCCGGTTTCGAGCAATTTGCAAAGTTCAAGGCCCAAAATCGGTGCCACCGAACGGCAAGACCGACTTGCGCGCTCATCGACCAGCGGGGGCTATTCTTACCGATTCCAGCAGAAATGTGCTTGGTCAGCCATATTCTGTTGGATCAGCCGTCCTCGCCAATCAAACAGGCCGACTCTTGCTCCAAGGAATTACGCCTGCGTCATGGCAGCGGAAAGTGGTGATCAGCGAGGGCGAACCCGACTTTGCAACCATCGTACAACTGGCTGAGTCAGGCGTAGCTGTCTTCGGCATTTGGTCGGGAGCCTGGTCCTCTGAAATCGCTAGGCGCATCCCTGACAACACGATGGTGTGCATTCGCGTCCACCACGACCTCCAAGGGGACCGATACGCGAACATCATCCATCATTCTCTTTCACAACGCTGCGCAATCCTTCGCTCTAGGAGAAGAACATGAACACCCGCGACGACAACGAATTGTACTGCGGAGGCCAACTCCCAGACCCCTTCGAAGACCTCGAACCATGGGCCGAAACGCCCCCAGAAATACGCCCATCGCAACCCGAGGTTCGAATCGGAGCCGACTTCGGTCGTGTCGTGGACGAGGCCCTAGGGCACCTCACAAAACACCCGAATGTCTACCAGTGGAACAATCGTTTGGTACTGGTTGAAAGGGTTGCAGATCCAGGGATCCCCCTCGCCATTACACCCCTGCGGACGCAGACCTTGAGGAAGGAACTCTCTCGAACATGTGCCTTCTTAAGACTCAAACAAGAAGGAAGGGGATCAGATTGCACGTGGGTGCCGTACGAAGTTCCGCCTCCCAAAGACGTCGCCGATTGCCTGCTTCAACAGTCCAGTTGGGAAGGGATTCGGCCCCTCACCCAGGTCGTCCAAACCCCAACAATACGACCGGATGGCAGCATCCTTGAAACCCCAGGATACGACGACGCAACTGGTATCTACTACGAACAACTAGAAGCTTGGCCTCCAATTCCAACAAGCCCGACCCGCGAAGACTGCATGCTCGCGGCACAACGGATTCTGGACGTCGTCAAGGATTTTCCGTTCAAGTCTGCAGCCGACCGCTCGACGTACTTGGGAGCGGTGATGACGCCCTTTGCCTTGGCCGCGATCAATGGACCAATTCCACTGACAATGATCGAGGCACCAACCTCACGAACCGGCAAGAGTCTACTCGCAGGTGTAATTGGAACAATTGTAGGGGGGGCCAAATCCATAGCCAAGACGCCTCCATTCGAGAGTGATGCTGAATGTGCAAAGTCAATTCTGGCGTTTGCTCTCCGGGGGGTCAACGCCGTGTTGATCGACAACTGTGCAGGCGACGTCGGTTGGCCGTCCTTGGACATGGCCATCACCGCCGAGCGCACCGATCGCCGGCTTCTCGGCACGAATGAAGTCATCGGCGTCAGTACCCACTTCCCGTGGTACGGGACGGCCAACAATCCCAACTACAAACACGACATTGTAGGACGAATGGTCATTATTGGTTTGGATGCAGGCGTTGAACGACCGGAGGAACGAACCGGCTTCGAACACTCCGATCTCCTCGGTTGGACGCTCGCAAATCGGCCTGCACTCGTAACGGATATTCTCACCATCTTTCGCGGTTTTTTCGCCGCGGGCTGCCCTGCGCCGTCCTCGCCGCTAAAGCACTTTGGTGGATTTGAAGCTTGGACCCGATTGATTCGGCACCTCATCGTTTGGCTGGGATTGCCAGATCCCATCGAGGCGCGTGATGCCATGTTGGAGAAACGGGACAATGAAAACCACGCCTGGCAACGACTGTTCTACGTCCTGTTCGAAGCCTTCAAGGCCCGTCAGTTTACCGCCCGCGACATACAGAACCACACCGTGGTCAAGGAAGCGTTGGAGGAACTGGCACCCGAAGGCCGGATATTGACCAATCAGGCGATAGGAATTCTCCTACGCAAGGCCGCGGAACAGGTACATGCAGGCCTCATTCTCACCAATCCTGTCCGAAGCGGACGCGACGTCGCTCGGTGGAAGATGGAGGTCCACAATGCCAAAGCCTATGAAGCTTTCGCCCAAACTGACCTTTCGGCAAAAGAGGAGCCCTTCTTGGAGGACACACTTTAGACGAACGTCCTTTCCAACGCCGGGGGCTGGGGGACCCGGGGGGACTATTCCATCGGGTCACCAACGCCCCCCCAATCGCATTCATCGAGTCGAGTCACCCGCGTGAAAAAGCCCCCGAGGGTCCCCTAGGTCCCCCAAGTCCATCCAGGAGGAGCGATGTCATCGAAGCCAAAGCCATCCCATCGGGCAGTCCTGGGAAGCACTGGTGTCACAAAAACCAGCACTACTGGCAGTGGTACGCTCGGAAAGGCTCGATTAGAGCAAGCCATCACGCTTCGGGCGGCGGGCTGCACTGTTACCGAAATAGCGGCTCGCTTGCAAGTTTCTACGGGCGTTGTAAGCAGGTCGTTGCAACAGACAGTCGCCCGAGAGGCGATAGACCAAGCTCAAGCCGACGCCCGACGTATGGCGGTGCAGGATCTTCATGCGGCGAGCACCGCCGCAATCCACGTCCTTCGCCAAATCATGGAAGGCGAGCCTGATGCTAAGGGAGACATCCCAACGGCACAGGTACGCCGACAGGCAGCAAACGACCTTTTAAACAGGGCAGGGCTGACGGCTGACCAGTTGGTTTACGAATCCACAGTCCGAGTCCGAGCCGCCGACCTCGCTCACCTGTCTCCCGAGCAGCTTGCTGCTTTGGCCTGGGGAGACCCGAACAATCCGAATTACGACGACGATGACGAGGATTCTTGAACTAGGACTCGGTGACACCGTCTTTCGCACACAGAGCTCGCACCACTCGAAGGATCGTTTTTCGGGCCGGCGCGTCTGAGGTCCGCCAAAGGCGAATCAGTTCCTCCTCCCCAAGATCAGCCTGAGGCACTGGCTTCGGTCTTACTGCGTCAAGCAGATCCCCAAGGGAAACGCCCAAGACGTCGGCAGCTGCATTCAATACACTCAGGGACATCGCTCGATCACCGGTTTCAAGGCGAGAAAGCGTCACGGGTTCGATACGGAGCGCCTCCGCAAGTGCCTCTTGCGTCCACCCTCGCTCGCGCCGGATCTGTCCGACTCGCGCTCCAATCGTACGCAGCAGTTGTTGATCTCGTTGTCTTGGCATGGTGGCCACGACGATGGCTGACCGGTCTTTTCATCGCCATGAACAGCAAGGTCAATGATATGACTTGACCTTAACTGCCCAGCGGCGGATGCTGATCTCGAAGAGTGGAGAGTGGATGACGCTGCGGTTGCACTTGAGCGGTCTGCTTGTGGTACTGATGAGCCTTGGCTGCCTAGGTGGCCCCTCCCGCACTCCGGACGACGCTCCCGAGCGCACACCAGTGCCGGAGCCGGAGGAGTCGTTCTCGATACTTGGTTTTCGACTAGGAGACACTCAGGAGCAAGCAAAAGCTATTTTGCCGTCGGATGTGGCTTGGGTGGATGCCACCGGGATGAAGTCAGCGCTCGGCGCAAAGGTCGCCACCTATACGGTCACTCATCTCGGCAGGGACTGGGAACTGACCGTGGGTGTGAATGACCGCAATGTTACCGGCATCCTGCTCTTCTCGTCCGAGGCAGACCCTCCGTCGGGCAACCCAAAGATCGAGGCAGTTTCTCAGCTCGCCAGCGACTTATGCCTGACGCTCCCGAGCCCCAGTCTACAC
>SYKL01000425.1 GCA_005797785.1 Pseudomonadota bacterium
ACGTAGAGCACACCTTCGCTCGCCTCAAGCACTACCGTCGGTTTGCAACCCGTTTCGAGAAAAACATTCAGAGTTATGCCGCTATGGTGGCGCTTGCTTGCGCAATGATGTGGGTCTAGTTTCGAAGACAGACCCTAGTTGTGACGACAAGAGCTTCACGCTCCCGGTCGGCCGGAGGAATCATGTCGGTGTTTAAGTCGGTTCGAGCTGGGGATTGTGCGGCGATGGATCGTGCCGCCGTTGCGCTGCGGCACTCCAATTCCCCGGAAGGCTTTGCACAGGCGGGCGCGCTGCTTGCACCGGTGGTGTTGCGGGAGGAGCCCACGGAGGCTTCCGATCGGCTGGCCAGCGCGATGTTGGGCTCGTTAATGCTGGTGGAAGCGCAAGATTGGCGCTGTGATCCACAGGAACGCGTCGCTTGCTCGCTGGCCGCGGCCGCGCTGGCCATGTACCGCCCTCACGCAGCGCGGGCGTGTGAGCTGGCGATCGGTCGATGGATGGGGATGGGGATCGGTTCTCCGCAGCGACTCCACACCGATTTTGAGCTTTCGGCTCGGGTTTTACTGGGGCTCTGGCGGGACGATCCGCAGGATGCGGCGGAGACGCTGGAGCAGATTGCGGTTGGAAAGGGTGTTCTGCTCGGGGTGTTGTGCGATTGGTTGGTCGCGCGCATTCAACAGCACGGCGTCGCCCGCGAATTGCAGTGTTTTGATCATTTGCGCCTGGGAGCCGGCACTTCCCCTCCCTTTTCCGGCTTGATGGTGTTGGGCTTGGCGGTGGTTTCCCGACGGGCGGGGATCTCGCCAGAATTCGCGGTTCCATGGTTTGAAGGGGTGATTGCGGCACGTTCGGAGAAGGTTCGACCCCGCCGATCGGAGTCGCAAGCGCGCATGAGCCGGATGCATTGAACGGCTGCGCCGAATGACTTAGGTTCAGGACGTGCGCCGCCAGCTTTTGGTCGATGATTCCCTACAATCGTGCCCGTACCTCCCCGGTCGCGTGGCGAGGATGCCGTTGTATCGGCAGTTTGAACGCCTCGGATTGGTGGAGGCTGACGAGGCTTTCTCCCTGGGAGAACGCCGAGTGGGGCGCTCGTTGTACACCACTGCCTGTCCGACCTGCCAGGAGTGTCGGCCGCTTCGTGTGCTTACAAGGGAGTTTGAACTCTCTAAATCGCAGCGCCGGGTGTTGTCGCGGTGGGACGAACGCGGGCGGGTGGAAATCGGGCCGCCGGTGTGCACCGATGAGAAATTGGCACTGTACAACCGTCATAAATTCGGCCGGAGCCTGGCGGCGTCCGACGACGAACCGATGGAAGTTCTGGGGTACACCAGCTGGTTGGTGGAGTCGTGTTTTCATACCATGGAAATGCGATACTTCTGGATGGACCGTCTGATCGGCGTGGGGATTGTGGATCTGGGGGCCACTTCCGCGAGTTCGGTGTATTTCTACTTTGACCCCGACCTAGAAATTTCGAGGCTTTCTCCTGGAGTGTTTTCTACTCTGCAAGAAATACACTTTTGCCGACAGACCGGCCGCGAACACCTGTACCTGGGCCTTTATGTGAGGGACTGTTCACACTTGAGCTACAAAGCGGGTTACTGTCCGCACGAGCGATGGGCAGACGGCGACTGGCGACGGGTGGACCGATGAGTGCCTTGGCGCAAGAGTCTCAGCGAGGAGCCGAACAGCAGGCGATGGTACGGCTGTTTGGGATGATCGGCTGGGCGCTGTTGGCGGCGGCCTTGTCGCAGGTGGTGGAGATCGGCGGTCCATGGGCGGCCGCGGTACCCTGGCTCCTGGCGTATGTGCTCATTTCAGCCGTGCTTTGGATGTGGGCGCGTCGTGGCGGTTCGGTTTGGGTGGGGCCGGTGCTGTTGGACCCCCTGTTGGTGCTCGGCATTCACTTTGTGTCGTGGTCGGAAGATCCCACGGGTCCTGCCTATTTTGCGTTGTCGCAGTTCTTGATCGCAGCCCTGTTTGCGATGCTGTTTTTGGACACTCGGATTTTTTTGGCTTCGACGCTGGTGGGCGCGCTGTGTGGCCAAGTGATCTTGTGGTTTGCCCATGCCGCGCTTGGTGGACACATTGGAGAAGGACTGATCTTTGTGCTCTTTGCGCTGGTGGGCCGCTATGTGATCCTTCGATTTCTATCGGTGGCGGATGCACTGGCTCGAGAGCGGGTGGCTATTGGTAGTTTAGAGCGGTATTTTTCTCCGGCCGTGGCTCGTCGAATCCTGGATCAGGGTGGGGCGCCGGAAGCCTCCAGCACGGAAGTGACGATTCTCTTTGTGGATGTTCGAGGATTCACCGCCATGTCCGAGCTTTTGGAGCCTTCGGAGGTGGTCGCCTTCTTGAATGAACTGCACACTCGGTTGGTCGGCAAGGTTTTTGAGTATGGGGGCACGCTAGACAAGTTTATGGGCGATGGAGCCCTCATTTACTTTGGCGCGCCGGTTGCGCAGGCGGACCACGCCACTCGGGGCGTTCGGTGTGCGTTGGCGATGTTCGACGAAGTTCGTCAGTTGAACCAGGAGCGGCAAACCCAAGGGCATCCGGCCATCGGCTTGGGCATTGGCGTTCATACCGGGGAGGTGCTCGTGGGCAACATTGGCCCCGAACAACGCCGTGAGTTCACCATCATCGGCGATGCCGTCAACGTCGCGTCACGCATCGAGGGCCTCACTAAACCTCTAGGAACGCCGGTTTTGGTGACTGAGGCCACGCGTCGGAAGGCATCTTCGGACCTAGTTTGGGAAGCGATGCCTGAAATGGAGATTCGTGGCCGATCGGAGCCCGTGCGCCTGTGGCGCCCAGCGGAGGCTGAGTGAGCCGCATTCCGATGTTGGAGGCTTTTCTGGCGAAGTAACCGGGTGATCGGTTTACGCT
>SYKL01000426.1 GCA_005797785.1 Pseudomonadota bacterium
CACCACGAGCAGTGCGTACACCAGCGTGTCGAGCCAGCGGCCGGTGCTGCCGAATGCGCCGATTGCCCACAGGCGCAGGAAGGTGCGGTGGCGTACGCCCTCCATTCCCGCGTCGCCGCTCATCGCAGCTGTCGCACGTGAACTCGTGGGATTCGCCTTCGGTCGCCCAGTAAACGGAACATGCCCGGTAGTCGGAGCCGGGTTCCGCGTTGGTGCTGAGGGCGATTTGCTCGTGACCTTCGAAGCTGGTGAAGGTGACGGGATTGGTCCAATCGGTGTCGGGAGGGAGATCGGTGTCTGGATCTTCGGTCTCCTCGGTTTCCTCGGTGTCCTCAGCGCCCGTGTCGGTATCATCCGCTGTACAACCCGCAAAACCGACGAGCATGGACGCGCCGAGCGCAACCTTCCAACTAAACAAATTCATCTTTCCCCCAGGTGGTCACCAATGAAGGCCCAATGTAACGTAAGGGTGACGGTCTGTGCAAGCGGTACCGCCAAACCTGCGTCAAAGGGAGCCGATGGCGGTAAACGCTTGTTGGACTTTCCGGTGGTGGGGGTAGAGGGCCATGGCGCGATCGATCAATTGTTTGGCTTCCGACTCCTGTCCAAGCGTGTGCAGCAAAGAGGCTCGAAGGGCCATGGCGTCGGGTTGATCGGATGCTTTCCACCGAGGGCCATCGACTAGTTTCCAAGCGGATTGGGCATCGCCTGTGGCAAATTGGAACTCGGCATCCAGGAGGATGCCCTCCATGCTGAGCGGGTTCTCACTCCGTAGTTCCGCGATTTGGGCCTTGGCGTTGGTGAAGTCCCCTTCCAGGAAGCAGACCGTGGCGAGCGCCAGCAGGACCCTCCGTGGGATTACCGCTGAAACGGCGGCGAGATCCGCATGAAATCGCGCGGTGGCAAGATCACCCATGTCGGCGTACAGCAGTGCCCCCTCCGCGTGTATGAGTGGCGCGACAGGGAATCGGGCGTAGGCATCGAGCCAAGCTTCTTCCGCTTCGGACCATTTGCCCGCGGCACGAAGGTCGGCGACGGCGTCCGCCCGTAGGCGAACTTCGCGACGATCCCGAGAACTCCAGACCGCGGACAGCCGAAGGTCCGCGGCTTCCCGTCCGCGTCCGAAGACCCGCAGTGCATCAGCATGAGCTTCCAAGCCATCTTTATCGTAAATTGAACCCAACTGTCCAAGCTGCAGGTCGACGAGGCCGTCTGCATACTGCCAGACCTCGACCTCCTTGGTTCCTAAACCGACAAAAAGATCTGGTTCATCTGGGTTTATCTTGATTGCTTTGCGGTACTCCTCTGCGGCGAGATAGGTCTGATGCTGCTTGTCGGCGCGAAGTGCCAAAAGCGGAGGGATGCCGAAGGAGGAAGCGATCAGCGTCCAGAGCAACAATGGGCGCATAGGATCTCCGTTGGCCCTGTAACCTGGCGTTTCATCAGGGGGAAGAACATGAGGTGGATCGGCGTTTGGACCCTGTTTGCCGCGTGTGGGGACGAACCGAAGGTTCCGGAACCCGTGCAGCCCTCTTTGGTTGTGGTCACGATTGATACGGTTCGCGCGGACTATGTGGGCATTCATAGTGCACATCCGGACTTGACGCCGACCATCAATGCGCTCGCCGCCGAAGGGGTTTCGTTTGAGCGGGCGTATTCGGTGGTTCCCTTGACCACCGCTGCGCACGCCAGCATGTTTACGGGTTTGTACCCGCCAAAGCACGGTGTGCGCACCAACGGCGACGCGGTGGTGCCGGAGGAAGCCAATACCTTGGCCGAGGTTCTTCAGGGACGAGGATATCGAACTGCGGCGTCGGTTTCCGCCTTTGTGACGACTCGAATCTGGAACTTAGATCAGGGTTTTGACACGTATCTCGACTCGGTGGAGGGAGCACGGGTGAACCGCCGATGGTCCCGTGAGCGGACGGCGGGTCCGACCGTGGATGATGCCGTCGCGTGGCTTGGAACGCTGAACAAAGACGAGCCGTTTTTTCTCTGGGTGCACCTGTACGATGCGCATCATCCCCATGCGGCGCCCGAAGCGTTTGCGGCGCAACATCCCGAGGATCCGTACGCGGCCGAGATCGCTTATGTCGACTCGGAGATCGGCCGTTTGCGTCAGGCGGTTCCCGAAGAGAATGTGGCTTGGATCGTGGTCGCCGACCATGGAGAGGCGCTGCATCGTGAGCATGGCGAGGCGTCGCACGGATGGTTTTTGTTCGAACCGACCATGCGAATTCCCATGGTGGTTCGGCCGGCGAGCCCTCTTGCCGCACCGGTGGTGGTGGACGAGAGCGCCGTGAGCAATGTGGATGTTTTGCCGACGGCTTTAGGGCTCCTGGGGATCGAGGTTCCGGCAGGTCTGGACGGGGTTGATCTGTCAGCGTGGACCGAAACACCGGGAAAAACTCGCGGGCCGGTGTATTTTGAGAGTGTGACGTTACAACAGAGGTTCGGATTTCATCCGGAGGTGGGAGCTGCGGAAGGGCCATGGAAATTGATGGCGACGCCGGATTCTAGGTTGTATCAAGTGAATTTGGACCCTCGGGAGTTGGTAAATGAGTTGACCAATCAGCCGGAGCGGGCTCAAGCGCTTCGGACCTTTGTGGAAGGAGTCCGCACCGCCCCTGCTATGAATGGCGCAGTGCATGCCGATCCCGAGGTGATCGCCCAGTTGGAGGCGCTCGGCTACGTCGGAGCTGGTGAGGCGTTGCCCTCGGAGACCTCGACTGTGGACGCCAAAACCCAGTTGGCACTGGTGGAAAGGGTGAGCGCGCTCAATGAGCGCATTCCCTGCAAAGATGAAGTGGCGGCCTGTGAGCGCGAGTTGAAAGAGGTGTTGAAGGACGCGCCGACGGTGGCCGAGGCGTGGTCGGCGTTGGGGTCGCTGTATAACCAAAATGGGCGTGAGTCCGAGGCGGTGGACGCCTATCGTCAGGCACTCCTGCTGCGGCCGCAGTCTGCAACGGTACGTTCAAATCTCGTTTACGCGCTGCTGGGCGCCCATCGCGAGCAGGAAGCTCTGGCGGAGGCTGAGGCGGTCTTGGCTGCCCTTCCTAGGGATACGTACGCTCGACAGGCGATGATCCATGTTTTGGGAGCGCAACATCGGCCCGAACAGGCCGTCGTCCTTTTGGAAGGGTGGTTGGCTGAGAGCCCGGACAGTCCGATGTTGCAGGCGATGCTGGGCAAACTGCTGATCGACACCGATCGGCCCAAGGCCCTACGGTTGCTCAAAGCGAGTCTTTCCGATGGGGTTCCCCGTGACAGCGTGAGCAAACATCTTGGCCAAGCGGCGTTTGTGGAAGGGAATCTCGCCGAGGCTTCCCGGTTGTTCCGCGCCGAGTTGAGGATTTCACCGAACGATCGCGAGGCTAGGCGATTGTTGGGGGAGACTTTCATGGCGATGAAGGACTGGGACGAAGCCGCAGCGGAGTACGCCTGGATCGTGGAGAATTACCCAGATGATGTGTCTGCTCGTTTGGGGCAGGCGCAGGCCGTGTTCAATGCCGGAGATTATTCGCTTTCGGCATCCATTCTTGCGCCAGCACTCCTATCCGCGCCTGAGGACCCGTACGTGCTGCTGTTGCACGCCAATCTGCTCAATGCACAGGGCGAGAAAGATGAAGCAAAGATTGTTTTCGAGAGAGCGAAGGCTCTGAAGGCGAAGCGGTCGAAGCGGTAGGGCGAGAACCAGGATATGAAGCGGCGAGGAGGGGTCATGAGCACCTCATTGTCTCGATTGGGTTTGCAGGCCGTCAATCCGGGTGCCGCGAGTGGCGGATGGATCCAGACCGATGGTCGAGTCCTTGAAAGCTTGAATCCGGCCACTGGTGAAGTGCTGGGGGCGGTGAGGTTGGCCAGCCGCGCGGACTATGAACGCGTTGTAAGCGAGGCGGGACGGGCGTTTCGGGAGTGGCGGATGGTTCCCGCTCCGAAGCGCGGCGAGATCGTTCGCGAAATCGGCAATGCCCTTCGGGAGCACAAGGCGGACTTGGGTTGGCTGATTACTTCCGAGGTTGGAAAGCTCCATTCGGAGGGGCTGGGCGAGGTCCAAGAAGCGATCGATATGGCTGATTTTTCCGTCGGCCTGTCTCGCCAATTGGCAGGTATGACGATGCATTCGGAGCGGCCTCGTCACCGGATGTACGAACAGTGGCACCCGCTCGGGATCGTGGGCATCATTACCGCGTTCAATTTTCCGCACGCGGTGTGGGCGTGGAACAGCATGTTAGCGCTGGTCTGTGGCGATACCATGGTTTGGAAGCCCTCCCTGAAGACACCGCTTACCGCCATCGCTACCCACGCGGTGTGCGACGCGGTGCTCCAAAAGCACGGGTGGGGCGGTGTTATGGGCTTGGTGATCGGCGATGATGCCGAAGTGGGACATGCCCTGGTGGAAGACCGCCGGATTCCGTTGGTTTCGGCGACCGGATCCTGCCGTATGGGCCGAGCGGTGGGGGCGGTCGTTGCTCAGCGCCTCGGTCGTTCGTTGTTGGAGCTCGGTGGAAACAACGCTTTGTTGGTTCACTCCGATGCGGACTTGGACATTGCCCTTCGCGCGGTGGTGTTTGGAGCAGTCGGAACCAGCGGCCAAAGGTGTACCTCCACCCGTCGCTTGTTCTTGCATGAGTCGATCGCTGAGGCGTTTACCGCCCGGCTCGTGAAGGCTTATGGCTCGATCAAGATCGGGAATCCGCTGGAAGAAGGGGTTCTTTGTGGGCCGTTGATCGACGAGGATGCGGTGCGCATGTTCGAAGATGCGGTGGCCCAGGCGGTGGCCCAAGGCGGAGAAATTTTGGCAGGAGGAAAGCGACTCTCGGGTGAGGGGGCCTTCGTTCAGCCGACCATCATCCGCGGCCGGCCGGACATGCCGATCGTGCAACATGAGACGTTCGCACCTATCTTGTACGTGTTTACCTACAAAAGTTTGGAAGAAGCCATCCAATGGCAGAATGGTGTTGATCAGGGGCTTTCCTCGTCTTTGTTTACGGACTCCTTCCGAGCCTCCGAGCAATTTCTGTCCCATGGCGGATCGGACTGCGGAATCGCCAACATCAACATTGGCACTTCGGGCGCTGAGA
>SYKL01000427.1 GCA_005797785.1 Pseudomonadota bacterium
ACTGTACGATAGAATAAGCGTTTGCTCGTGCCCGTATTGGTCAAGCGCTTGACGAATTGCCCCCACCCGTCCATCCATCATGTCCGAGGGGGCCACAATGTCGGCGCCAGCAGCAGCATGGCAGAGGGCCTGATTCACCAACGCGTCCAACGTCTTGTCGTTGTGAATTTGGCCATCAACCACGATCCCATCCTGCCCCAGGCTGGAATAGGGGTCCAGCGCCAGATCGGTGATCACGAGAAGATCCGGAACCGCCGCCTTCAATGCCCGCAACACCGTCGGCACTAACCCGACGGGATCCCAAGCCGCCTCCCCGCCGACAGTCTTGTGGGCGTCATCAATCTTCGGAAACAAGGCGATCGCCGGGATTCCCAGCGCGCGCAGCTCCTTAGCGAGCGCCACCACCGACGCCACACTCCGCCGAAACTGGCCTGGCATCGAGGCGATCGGCTCATCCGGTCCATCGCCGTCGTGCACAAACAGGGGCTGAATCAAGTCGGACGGCGATAACCGGGTTTCCCGGACCATATCGCGGATCGCCCCATTTTGCCGCAACCGACGCGGACGATGCCGCGGAAAGCGTTCAAAGATCATGCGGAAGCCTCATAGCCAGCGTTGGAAATGACGCGAACGACCTCTTCCATCGAGGGTTTGCCGTCGATCTCCACTCGGCCGCTGGCGAGATCTACGCGGACCGCCTCGACTCCCTCAACCTTGGAAAGGATACGTTCAACCGTACGAACGCAGCCTCCGCACGTCATCCCTTTCACCTGGATCGTCGACATCCTCCCCCCATGGCCGGCATCGCCCGCCGTGAACCGTTAACCTGAGCAGGCGTCCAGGAGTTACCCCCTTGGCCTCTTTCGCTGATTTTGCATACCAACGCCAAGAGATCGCCACCATCGCCAACGATCTCGCGGTATGGCTGGACGACACGCCAGGCGGAGCGGAGGCCGCAGCCCACCTGAGACAGACTGCGGTTCGCTTCCAAAATGGCCGTTTTCATGTGCTCGTTCTCGGCGGGTTTTCGGTCGGCAAGTCCACACTGGTCAACGCACTCCTCGGCGCCGACGTCCTCCCCTCCAAAGTCAACCCTTGCACCGCCATTCTAACGGAACTCACCTACGGCGAAATCCCTAAAGCGACAGTGCATCGCCGGGACGGGACCACCGAAACGCTCGATGTACCGGACTTCCTGCGCCGCTTTCAACTCGAAACCACGGAAAGCGATTCTTTTTCCTCGATCGAGCGCGCGGTCGTGGAATGGCCGCTCCCACTCCTGCGCGACGGGGTGACGCTGATCGATTCTCCGGGGCTCGACGATGATCCGGTTCGCACCAAGAGAACACTCTCCGCCATTCCGGAAGCGGACGCCGTGATTCTGGTGTTGAATGCCACTCGGTTTCTGACCCAGCTGGAACGTCACATTTTAGATAGTGAACTTCGCCCTCGAAAGCTGGATAATCTGTTTTTCCCGATCGCCATGGCCGATCACCTCGCTCGCCTCAGCACCGATCCGGAACGCGACCGAACGCGAGTCAACGAACAAGCCTCGTTAGAACTCAATTCATTCACTTCGAATCAATCAAGATTTTTCCTCGTTAACGCACAAGCCACACTGCTGCACCGAAAAAACGGCGCTCCCGATGCTGATACTGGCTTTTTAGCATTTGAGGAGTCTCTTCGCGACTTTCTCATCCACGACCGGGGTGCGGCCCAAACCTCCCGTTTTCGAGCCACTCTGTCCGCACTCTGCGACGAACTGCACCTCCAATCCGTTCGGGAACAGGCGGTATTTGGCCTCTCCCTCCAAGAGCTGCAAAAAAGACAAACGAGTCTCGAACCTCATTTTGTGGCCTTGGCGCACCAGGTCGACGCCATCGACGCTCAGGCTCTTCAATTCATCGAACGCCAACAACTGGGCGTGGTGGACTCTCTGCGCGCATTCGCCGCCCAAGTCGAGGCGGAAATTCCGCTGCAACTCGCCAGCTTTATGCTCGGGAAACGCGCGTTGGTGGAGCTGTGGACCGCTCAAGGGCGTCAGAAAATGGAGATGCGCCTCAACGAGCAGCTTCAGCGCTGGCTTGAGCAGCAGGCTGCCGCCTGGAACCAACGCTTACAGGTTCAAATGGCCGAGGAGATCGAAGCCCTTCGCGCGAGGCTCGCGCCACAGGCACGTTCTTTCGAGGCGTCCATCGCAGAGATTCGCTCGATCTTTTCGGGCGTAGTCCTGCCGGGGCTCAGTGCCTCCACCGTTGATCCGACCGAACGCTGGTTCTCGGTGGCCATCGGCGCGCTCCTGCTCTCGCCCGGAACCATCGCAGCGGGGTGGGTTGGCGGCTACGAAGGCGCACTTCAGGGTGCATCCGGTCGACTCGCGGCTCGGTTGACCGCGGTGGTCTTGGGGCTCGCAGTGGGTCCCCTCGGATGGATCGGCCTGGCGTTGTACCTGGTCTCCGACTTGCTCGTGCTGGCGTGGTCGGGTGATCGGCAACTACAAGATTTGAAGCGCCAATGGGCCGACGCGACCCGTGGAAAAATAGTAAACCACGTTGACGAAAACGCGGCGGAGATCCGATCTGAGATCGCCGCAGCGCTGGCCCCCTTTCGAAAAGGGCTGATGGACGCCGCCCTCGCCGACGTCCATCGGGTTCGCGAAGAAATCGACCGAACGGTGGAACAGATCTCCCAAACCACCCAAAATGCCGAAGAACACCGCGCACTGTGGGACCGCCGTCTCGCGGCATTCTCCGCCGCACTTCAGGAGGTCTCGTGAAAGGCCTGGCGGAAGCACTGGAGGCGAAGGGGATCCCGCACGCGCTGCCCGTATCGGAACTGGCAGACCTCCGTCCGGCGTGGTTGATCGGGGGCCGCGTAGGCGTCGGAAAAACCACTTTGATCAATGGTATTGCAGCGACGCCGGTCGGCGCAGTCGGCCTTGGCGGAACCACTCGCGACACCATCCCATATTCGATCGGCCCCGCCGACTGGATCGACACCCCCGGATGTGATGCCGCCGACGCGGCACTGGAAGTGCTCGTTCCGGCCTCAGAGTCCACCGACGGCCTCATTTGGGTGACGGACGGGCTGCAACCGATGACCGCCACCGAGCGGCAGATCCTCGCACATTTTCCGCCCGCAGGGCTGGTGATCAGCCGTTGGGACTGTATCCCAGAGCCCGAACGCGCCGCAGTGCTGGCGAGAGTTCGCACGCTCCAACCTGAATCCCCATGGATTCAAGGGCTCGATCTGCGCACCGAACGTCTGGACACGGACTGTCTGTCGCTAGCAGGTTCTTTGCGGCGAAAGCGGATCATGAGCGAGGCCATCGCCACCGAGCGCCGTCGTTGGATGCTCACTCTGCGCGAACTTCAGACCGAATGGCGCTTGAAAATACGGAATTTGGCCAGTGGCCCGCCATGGCCCAGCCCCGAGACGGTTCAACTTCGCGTCGAGGCGGCGCGCACCGATCTCCTGTCTTTGGCCCTGGGAATCGAGCTTCCTCACTGGAGTTTCGACAATGGGAGACCTCCATACAAGGACGATCTCGGGAGAATCGCCGCCGAGGGGGCAGCCGCCCTGACCGATTGGTTTGAGCAGACGCTGGAAATTCGAGAGGCGGCGCTTGGGATCCTGTCGTCAGAATCCACAAGCGTTTGACCCCCGAGCTGTCACCTATTCGCCCGCTTCGACCAAAGTCCACGTACACGGGTCGGAGTTCGGCGTTTCCATCGTCAGGCCATCGTCGGTAGGCGTGAATACCAACGGTCCATCGACTTCGGCCTCCGCACCGCACTCCAGGGTATCCCCTTCGACTGTACAGCTCACGTCCTCGGCGTCTTCAAAGCCGTCGACGCTCACCCGATATTCCCCGTCCACTTCCTCAATATTGAAGCGCATTTGTTCGATTTCCTGGTCGCTATCCGAGCCGGGATAATTCTGATACGCAAACTCCCCTTCGCAGGTGATCGCTTCGACCCTCCACGAACCCACAAACTCGTCCTTGCCACAAGCGACCAAAGCGGACATCGACACCAAAGCAAATACAAAATTGCGCATTGAAAGCCTCTTTCAAACCGGCGCTGTTCATCAGCGCCTGCCCTGTTATGCCGGACATCGTCCCCAACCGGGTTCACAGATGTTCACGGTTTCCGATCGGTGGATTCACCGACGTTTAGGGGTACAGGGCGAACCGGCGAACCGCGTTTTCGACCGCCTTCGAGCAAAAATCGACCTCGCCCCCGGCGGGTCGTACCACCTGCTCACCCGATAAGGTGGCTCGCATGCGGAGCCTTTGCCCCTTCGTAGCTCTACAGAGGAACCGTCTCAATCACCGGATCGTCCGGAATCGGCTCTTCCTCTGGCGTTGTCACCGGAGCCGGAGGAGGCAAGTTGACTCCTAAATTATCGAGCACTCGCTGTTGGCAGTCCACCCAGTCGGGCTTGACCCGCTTATAAAAGTAGGGTTTAAACGGCCATGGCGGCGGTAGCAGGTAGGTGGTCATGGTCACCCGCTGCAGGCCGCCTTCGGGTTCGATCAAAAACCGAGTGGTAAAGCCCTTATTTCCTGGATGGTTGAACTCCACCACCCGATTGGCGTCGGCTTTGGACACGACCAACGCCAACTTTCGATGCCAACCCGCGGCCCAGTAGGTCACCACGGTGTTCGCACCGACACCTTCACCCTCGAAAGGGCCTTCCCAATCGGCACAGTCGATCGGAAACAAACCCGGAATCTTCTTGGGGTCCGACAGCGCCGAAAACAGTGCTTCGGGAGAGGCATTGTAGGTCTTGGTCGCGACGATGTCCGCCGACACGCCATCCCACTTCCCACCAAACGCCAGGCCGATCGCTAATAATGCCCACATGTTACGCTCGCTCCCGGTAAGCAGAAATCAAGATATCCGCAATTTCTCCGCGAACAATGCGCGCATCGGGGCGCTCGCCCGACACCAGAATGTCCCGCACCTTGGTGCCGGAGATGAAAAACGGCTTTTCATCGGGGTGGTTGTCCATCAAATCGACTCGACCCAAGGAATCGTAGTAGGCAGCGAAACCGACTTTCACCGGCTTGGTATGCAGTCTTCCGCCGAGCGATTCGAAGATCTCCTGTGCATCGAAATCGCCCCAAATCGCGGTGCCGTCAAAGTATGGCGCATCCGCATGCTTTCGACCGATCACGATGTCCGAGAACCCGTGGTTTTGACGATAGATGGCGTGCATGACCGCTTCGGACGGACCACCGTAAAACATCTTGATGTCCAAGCCAACGAGCTCAAACACATCGTTGAGTTCGTAGCCCAGATCCGACCATAACGCCTGATCGGCGTCGCCCTGCCCCAACAGCCGCTGGTCGCGAAGCGCCACATACGTCCGCATGCGGGTTGCAGCATCCACATCGTCGCTTTTAAGCTCCCCTACCAGCGGATTGAGCACAACGCCCGCATAGTGCCCGGCGCGCGTCAATTGCTCCAGTCCGTACACCAACGCGTATTCATGAGCTCGATGCAGGGGATTTCGCGTTTGGAACGCGAGCGCGCGTTCCCAGCCACGGGAGGCGATCAGTGCGCGCGTTTGTAGGGGAGAAAGGACCAAATGTCCATAGGCCGGATGCGGGCGCGAACGCAGGGCGCGGATCTCGCCGCCCACCAACGTCTGCCGAGGATCGTCCATCGCGATCGCTGCGCCCGGATGATCCGTGCGGGTGGTGCCGTACACCTTCTCGATCATCTGCGGTTTGTCCCAGGAAAATCGATCGCTGACTTCGATCCGACCGATGACCTCGCCCTCAGGGTTCACCAAAGCTGCCGGTTTTCCGGGGGTCAGCCGCACCACTTCCTCGTCGGTTACCGGCAAAGAAAGCGGGATCGTCCAAGCAAAACGCTCGCCGCGCGAAATCACGCACTTTTCGTCGAGCACCCGATCGTAGGCTTCCTTGCCCATAAACCCGGTTAGCGGCGAAAGCGTACCGTCCGCAATGCGGTAAACCGTCGCCAAATCAGCCTTCGATACCTGGATTTTTGGAACGCTCGCGGCCTCCGCCAACAATTCCCGCTGATCCGACCACCGCAGCCAACGAGAAACCGGGGCTTCAAGCCCACCATGTACCGGAACTAAGGACACAGCGCCTCCGCAAAGGAGCCGTAACTTCCCGTGGGCTTAAGCGTCCACTTCCTCGATCTGCTTCCGAAGCTTCGGATCCAGCGGTTTCGCGCGGATCACCACCTTGTCGTCCACGAGGTCGATCTCCGCGTGGCCGCCGCCTTCCAGCTCTCCAAACAGGATCATCTCCGCAAGCGGCTTTTTGACGTGCTCCTGGATGACTCGGCTCATTTCTCGTGCACCAAACTCTGGCTTGAACCCTTATTTCCCGAAGAACTCTCGCGCCGGCTGCGTTGCCGAAAGCGTGACCTGCTTTTCGGTGAGCTGCTGCTCCAATTCCATCAGGAACTTGTCCACAATGCGCAGGATCACCTCCTCGGGCAACCCACCGAACATCACCACCGCATCCAGACGGTTGCGGAACTCTGGAGGGAACACCTTTTTCAGCACGGCCTCCGATTTGTCGGAACCTGGAGGCGCCCCAAACCCGACGTTCTTCGATGTCGCTTCGCGCG
>SYKL01000428.1 GCA_005797785.1 Pseudomonadota bacterium
CGGCGGCAACGTCAGCAAAGAAGTGCACGAGCCAGGCCGACAAAGGAGCCTCGTCCACCTCGGTGTCGATGATATGGAGGGCCATGTCTTCCACCTGCGCTGCGGTGGCTCGTCGGCCGGTCGCGCTTTCATAGAACAGCTGCATGGACGGCAGGAGTTCGGCGTAGTGCATGGCGGCTACTAACCGTTGCCGTGGTGTACAATGGCGAGGTCGGGGATCGCCAGCCTAAGCGACCGTAGCTCAGAGACGGGAACCGTCTCGGGTATTTCCAGGTACTTCAACGGCAACCCACGCAGCGCCTTCAGGTACTTCACGCGAGTACCGCTCAAGTTGAGTTCCTCCAAATGGCTGAGATGCCGCAGCGGCGTGAGGTCGGTCACCGACTGTGCTTCAGAGCAACGAAGCCGTAGAACTCTCAGGCGTTTCAGTTTTGCAAGCTCCCCCAGGTCGATGGGCCCCAATTGGTCGTGCAGGTCAAGTTCCTCCAACTGCGGCAACGCCTCCAGCGCGCCAATCGTGCCCGGTTGTTCAAACGTGCCGCGATCGAGTTGCGCATGCGACATGAAGCCGAGCTTCAGGGCGGTCAATCTCGTAAGTGCCGCCATCGGGGCCAGGTCTCTAAATGCGACGGTGTCCAGTTCAAGGTGTTCAAGCTTGACCAAGGGAGCTAACGCCTCGAGATCGAGGGGCCAATGCGCCGCCTCGCCATACCCCTGCAGACGCAAGGAAACGAGTCGATCCAACTGGCTAATCGCCTGTAGATCCTCGTTTGAAAACGTCGCTTTATAGATATCCAGGGAACGGAGAGCCGACAGCCGATGGAGGGGAGTCAGGTCTCCTCCCCATATGTCGGGGCTGCCTCGGCCGCCGTTGCCGAGTTTTAGACGCGTGGTGTGTCGAGTGGCGTTGCCAAAGGGTTTTATTGGCATGGGACGTCCGATGAGCCGACGACCTCCGTGATCGCTGGCCACAGACGTCGGAGTTGGTGGCCGGGTGTTTCCACGTGGAAACACGTGCTCATGGAAGATAGCATCAAGGTATGTGGGCGCACAACCGTTCGATCGGCTGAATCCAGAGGTCACCAACTCGGCGCGAGTGCCCGCCCGCCTTCGCGAGCTTACGGAAGGCGAACTTCAGACGTACGTGGACGGCCACGTCGAGGGGTGTGGGACTCGCTTCGGTCGCTTCGGCGCCTAGGATCTCCTCGGCGAGCGCGGCGACGTCCCGCTCATCCTCATCGACGGGGCTGACCTTTCGGGTCACCTATTGGACCAGCTGGTCAAACCGGTTCAAGATCAGGACCGCCGGTCGGAATTTCAGTTGGCCGTTCGCTTCTTTTCAGTTATGAAGCAGGGATGATCTTGACCCTCCTCCTCGCGTGCACCCCGGATCGTCCGGCCGTTCCCACACCCGCTCCTTCACCGGCGCCGTTGGTCGCTGTAGGCACCTCGGAGCCCGCGCAGTTCAAGTACTGTCGGCCCTGGGGCCTCCCCAATGCGAAACTACCGGACGACCCGCCCGATCCAAGCCAAGAGTGGACGCTGGGGCAAATCGAGAACGGTGACCTGGGCTGCTACGTCGCGCTGTGTGACAAGGACGGCGAATTGTACACTGTCCGAAGCGGCTACGCGGTGTGCAACGAGAACACTGTG
This sequence comes from Pseudomonadota bacterium, assembly GCA_005797785.1. GTDB lineage: Bacteria > Myxococcota_A > UBA796 > UBA796 > SYKL01. The sequence goes on from SYKL01000428.1 coordinate 1,654, forward strand.
ATCGACAAGTGGTTCGGCCTGCAAGTGCAGGCGCAGTTCGAGCGGCTGCCGGCCGAGCGGGTCTGCATCTCCGAGGGGGAATGCACGAACGTCGCGGCTCGCGTCGGAGTGGCACGCTTGCGTCGCGTCGGGGATACGGACTGGTTGCCTTCGGACTGAGCCGTTGGTCGCGGGCTGATCGCAGCTCCGATCAGCGTCGCGCCTACTCAAACACCAGAGGTACTTCCACGGTGCCGGTGAACGACTTGTCGAACGATCCGGTTCGAATCGCTTCCAACACGCAGGGTCTCATGTTTTCATGGGGGCTCTGTACGTCCTGACGGCCTGTCATGGCGGAGCGGTCGCCAAACAAACGTTGGGTGCTGACCGTCACCTCGTCGACCGTCCCGTTCGACACCGATACATGCAGCGTCATTTCGCCTGCAAGATAGGGCTGGTGGTCACCGAGGGCCGCGCGATAACAGGCCTGAACGGCGGGTAACGTGGGCTGAAGGGCGGTCAAGAGCGCCCCGCTGTCGTGAATGGGCTGCGCCTGAAGCGTGCCAAATCGCACCATCCCCTGCGACTCCGGCGGAAGCGGGGGTGTGACCGGTCGAAGGGACTGGGTGATCGTGGTCCAAAGGGCGCGCAGCGATTCAAACGGGCCGTAATCAGCCCCTCCAACCGTCACCTGTCGATCGCACATGGCGTTCGACCACCGATACAAGACCGTCCCACCATCGCTTGCGCTCGTCGGCGGCGCCCCATCGATGGCACAGGCGTTGGTCAGGGTTTGCTCCACTTGGGCGGCTCGAAGAGAATCGATCTTGCCCAGGTAACCCCATGCCGAAGGAGGATCGCCGGCGGTGACGTAGACGGCGCCATCGGCGTAAAGTCGTTCGATGGTGCACACCGCGTGGCGGTTCGAAGTCTCTTCACCACGCGTACAGGACGACATTTCCAGCAAAGGGCGAACTGAGGCGTGTTCTCCGCGAAGCCCCCCTTCAACCGCCAGGAACGTCACGATGGGGGGCGGATCGCCACACGCATTCATCAGAGCAGCCCCTGCCGCCGCGAGGACCCGCCAGTTTCGCCACGCATGGGGCATCGAGGGTTTGTGCGAAAAGAGAGTCATCATGAGTGGAAGCATTCAGCGATTCGATTCAGGATGTCAAGGTGCTGATACGGGTTTTGAATAACGCTGTTAACAATCCGGAAGGCCTCGCTATTGGATTCGCGACGACTTCCGATCACCCGAATGTATGACTGCGTCGGGGTACTGCGGTTGCCCAATGAAACCGGGCCCATTCGTGTGAAAGAAAAGCTATGACGCTGGTCGTTTTTGGTTAGTCAAGTTGAATGGTGCGGCCTTCGATGGCGCTGGATTCCGAAAATCGGTCGGTACAGCATGCTACCTCCATCAGCCCAACCTCGCTTGCGTGGCGTTTGAGCGGGGACGCTGTTCGGTCGTCGTACACTTCGGCATGGAGGACTCCGTATTTGCAGATCCAAAAGACACTGGGATAATCGGGTGCACCAACATAAATCTCGGGGAACGAGCCACAGCATCGGGCGGTCCAGAAGACGAAAGGTACGATCTCTGACAGGGAGGCCAGATCGACGACCAGTCCACCGTCAAAGGGCTCGGTGGGCAAAAGAGATCGCACCTGTGACTGCGCAGCCCGTACCGGTGGGTAGGTATCGGGGTTGCTCAACCATGGTGTTCTCAAACCCGGCACAAAGCAGACGGTTGGAAGGTTCAGTGCGCCGAAAAGCTTGGATAGAGAGTCGGAAAGGGCACGGGGGAAGTCCTTGATGCGAGGGCACCGTTGCTCCAGCAGGAGGTTTTCGCACCACACGTGTTGCTGTATGGGTAGACGGTCGCAGGCGCGAGTTCTCCATTGTTCAAGTTTATGGCGCTCTTCATCGGTCGCATTTTCGTCGACGTACGAACGAGCGTCCTGGGACTCACGAACGAGAGAGGCGAGGAAACGATATTTCGAAAACACTGTTTGACGATCAACGCATTCGATCACGGGCGGCCTCGGAGGTGTGCCGACTGTTCGACATTCTGTCGTGCAACCCTCTATCGGCAGGAGTTGCTGACCTCCGCCAGTGGCTACTGGCGAGAAACAAAAACGGAAATTGCTGCTCTATCGTCGTTCCGCGAATCTGGGGGAATGGTCTTCAAATCCCAACGCCGCCAAAAGCTGTTCGAGGATCGACGCCAATTCATCTGCCGTGATGGTTGCCACGAACACCTCCGTTCCGACGCCCAACGACCAAAAATGACAGGTGAGCACCAGGGAATCGCCGTCGCGGAACAGATTTGCGCAAACATTGTCTGCGGTAGGGCCCCACCCCATAAAGGTGAAAGGGCACCGCTTCTCATAGTCGTCCAACAAGACGTGGGTGTCCTGGGGTGAGACAGCAGGAAAGGGCAACGGAGGCGGAAATCCCGATCGCAGCCGGCGCAGATCGGCTTGCACCGATGCCACGAATTGGGGAACGAACACGACATTGTCCACGCAAGTCAGCCATTGGCCCGCCGCCCAAACATCGACTTGGCGGAGCCGATCGTCCGTGGTGAGGGTATTCCCGAGCTCCACCGCAAAGCGGTGCGTGTCGCCGATCCTCATGGCCGACCCTGGAAACGGCTACGCATCGTTCGGATTTCGGAACGCTGGGCGTCGGTGAGCAGTTGGAAAATGCGCCAACCTTTGGGTGTGCGGCGAAGCTCGGCGATCGTTTCCTCCATCTCGTCGACACGTTGGCTGAACGGATCCATCACGTCGACGGTGGAAATGCGGAAGGTGGCGGACCGGACCATCAGACCCGCGGGGGTCGACCCCACGGCTCCGCCAAGGAAGGTGATCTCCAGGCCAAGGCCGTTCGTCTTGCGGAGCCACTGAAAGTCCTCGGCGTCATCGAGCACAGCGGCTCTGGGGACGGGGTCCTCGGTGATCGTGACCAATACCTCGGAGAGTTGAAAGCGCGGATAGCGCGCCATCAACCACGTGTGCATGATGCTCTCGAGGCTCTGAATGTCGGAGGTGTCGAGGGAGTGCATCTAGGAACTCGCGACGGGTTCACGAGAACCGGCCGGCGCTAGGAGCAGGGTACCACCCAACGTCAGCGCGGAGGCGGCACTCAACGTTGTCGCGGTCCAGATGAGCTCGGTGACTCCTGTGTCGTTGAAGGGGAATCGGCCGGAGGTGTTGATCATGGCGAGGATCCATAAACCTGCGCCGCCCAGCCCTCCCACGGTCCCCAGGACCCCGCCGATCGCTGCGGACAATGCCGTGGCGCGCCGTGCCCGAAGGCCCCAGAGCCCGAATGCGACGATACTGAGGAACGACGCGACCGCAGTGGCGACCTCGTGGACTCGAACGAGTGCAGAGCCTACGAGAAAGATGCTGGGCAGGATACCTAAGACGGCAGCAAACCCCGCTATCCAGCCCAGCCGCTGGCCGAGGCAACCGATGGCCAACAGCGTAATCCCAACGGCCATGGGGATGTTTAGCTCCCGAATGTCGTACCTTTCCGCAGAGAAGTAGGTAAGACTAACGATCGAGATCGCATAGATCAGTGCTCCGAGGGCTCCCAATTTCGCGAACATGCTTGTCTCCCTTGCCTGTTGTTGTGCGTTATCTCTGCTGATCGAGTTTCTGGGTTCGGGTAACAAGCGTCAACGTGCTTTGAAATTGGGCTGGTGAGGCCCAGTGGAGGCAAGAACCAAGTCCCAAACGATGTCCTATTTCCCCGCCTCCAACCGCGTCCGTACGGCCTTGATTTCGTCAAGTATCTTTACTTTCAAATGGCGCTCCACATCCGCAAACACCTGCTCCTGTGTCGCGGTCAAACCGGCGCCTCCACACGTCTTCCAGGCTTCATCGGAGGCTTTCTCCCCGAGGTTTTCCGAGCCCACCACTCTGCCGTCGCTATAGGTCACAATCGACCAATCCCAGGCGGAACCTGGCACATCGTACTTCGACCACACCCGATCCTGGCAGGCGTCAAAGGCTTGCTGTTTCTTGCGAAGGGAGGCGACCAACGCCTGATCCTCGGCGGTAGCGACCTCTTCGAGGTTGCGATCCGTGATCTCGAGGTTTCGCACGTGATCGGGAAAGGCCAGGGTCGCCGGGAGTCCCGGCGCCAAAGACCGAACCGGGACCTCAAAC
>SYKL01000048.1 GCA_005797785.1 Pseudomonadota bacterium
CGTTCGAGCTGATGCAAGGCCAAGGGAGGCGGGGGTTCAAGCTCGGTCATGATCTCGACAAAGTCGGATCTTGGACCGCAAAGAACTCCCCGCCTCCCCCGGCTTCATCAACCTATTCGGTCGCTAAGACACAAGGACCGGCGCGACCGACAACGGAACCATGGCATGCCAGCGATTCTCCCCGCGCCAGCGATGGGAGGGGCGCGAAGCGGTCGCAAGAGCGCAGCTCGAAGCGACGAAACCCCCGGACAGCGCGGTCGGCGAAGATGGTTCGTCTCCCGTCAAGCCACTTTCTTCAATCCAGCCCAACGATCGGCATCGTACATCGATTTTGTCTGAATCAACGCCCAAAGCAGCACCAACATCTTGCGCATCAAGGCAACGATCGCTGATTTGCGTGCTTTCCCATTCGCATGAAGGCGGTCTACAAACGCTTTAGCAACGGGGTCGTGTTGGGAGGCGCACAAGGCAGGCAGGTACAAAGCGGCCCGAATCTGCGCATTTCCAACCCGGCTGATGTGAACGGGAAGCGCCACGGCGCCCGATTGCCGATGGCGCGGATCCAATCCGGCATAGGCGACCACCTGTTTTCCAGTCATTTCCTTCGGAAGAACCAGCAGCTCACCCAACAGGACCACAGCAGTTCGATCCGCAATTCCCCTGACGGACGTCACGTGTTGGTAGGCGGCGTTCAGCTCGTCACTTTGGCGGATCAGCGTAAGTGCGTGGGCACTCAAAGCCGCCTCCCGCTCACGGAAGTGCGCAATCGTTGCCTCCAGATCCTCCAAGATCTCGGGGGTCGTCGTCGCTGTCGTGTTCGCCACGTGCAACCGGTTCTCTTCGGCGACGCGAAGCGCCACCACTTGCTTGATTCGCCGAGCCATTTGCCGCAACGCCATCACCGGCGCACTGGGAGGTTCCCAGGCTTTCCACTCCATACGGCTGCCGTACTCTTTCAAGAGTTGTGCGTCGACGGCATCGGTCTTTGAGCGGCGATGCTGGGCCTCGGCGAACTTCCGTGCCTGAAAGGGATTCACCACCATGACCGATACACCGGCATCGTGGAGGGCGATCGCCACATCCAGCATGTACACGCTGGTGGCCTCCACCACGGCCCTCACCGGTGCCCCTTGGGAAGGTTTGACGCGCTGAAGAATTTCCTGGTGCCCTTCCGTGGTGTTTTTCACTTCGACCTGTGCTTGTGCTCCGCCCGCGCCTTCCCAGGCCACACTCAAGGTGGCCGACGACACATCGATGCCCACGTAGCGGTACTCAGGAGTGCTTTTCTTGTGCTCCGACTTTTTCATCATGACCTCTCAGGTTAGAGCCAGATCGGCCCCCGATCCTGTGTTCTTTGTCTTCTCCAAGCTTGCGAATACGGGCTTGAGCCCTTGATGGTTCACGGAAACGACAAATGAGGACGGGGGCCACCTTCTACAGCCTCGGGCTGAAACGCCCTGCCGGGATGCGTGGTCGCGCCTATCGGCACCGCATGGGTAACCGTCAATGAACAAAGCGAGAGGGGGAGCCCCCTCTCGCGCTCTCCCCCACCAAGATCTTCGCCCCAAGCTTGAGAACTTCTGCCGACGCGCGGGGTGAGACAGCACCCGGAACATACAAGCCGAGGCGCCCCCGGTTTCTAATGTTGCAGGTTGTCGCTGCCTTCGGATTTTACAGCGAACGGTAAAAGTCCCAGCTACGGTACGGCCCGTTGGGGTACAGGGGGTCGGATGCGTTCGCGTTTGCTGATGTTGGTCGGGATGTTTGGGTGTTCGGAATATGATTTGCAGCCCGGAGTTGAGGGGCTCACGCTCGGCGAGTGCGAAGGCGACCCAGTTCCCGGCACGGACATCAACCAAAACGACGAATGCGAAGGCGTCATTCAGGTCGGTAGCTTTGACCCGATCGTCAAATGGAGCAAGGACACCTTTTCTGTCGCCCCCGAGTCAAACCAAGTCATGATGACGCCGATTGTCGGCCCCTTCATCGACACCGATGGCGACGACGACGCGGACGCCGATGACATGCCGGTGGTGGCCTTCATCACCTATTATGGCTCGGTCATTCGCGTCGTTAGCGGTGAAGACGGCTCGGAAATTCTGAACATTGTCGACAACAACGTCCAAGGTCAGGGCGGATTGGCGCTCGCCGACGTCGACGAAGACGGCTGGCCCGATCTCGTCGCCGCCACCAACTCTGGGCTGAACGTCTATGATCACAACGGCGGGATGATCTGGTCGAACAGCAACTTGTACGGCCACATTTACGGCACCTGCGATAACCCCGCCATCTCCGACATGGACGGCGACGGGCATGTGGAAGTGATCGTCGGAAACGCCATTCTCGACGGACGTACTGGCGGAATTCTCGGGCTGGGTGACAGCGGCATCGGTGGCATCGGCGCCAACGTCGGAACCACCGCCGTGGCGGTCGACCTTGATCTCGACGGCGAGCAAGAGGTGGTGACCGGAAACTCCCTGTACCGGAAAGATGGTTCCACCAAAGCCACGAATTACGGACCGGACGGCTATGTCGCCGTCGGCAATTTCGACAACGATGACGAAGGCGAAATCGTCGTCAGCGGCGGCGGCCAGATCCGCCTGCAAGACACGGACCTAACGGTAATCTGCGAAACCACCATTCCTGGCGGCGATGGCTACTATTTCGGTGGTCCAGCTACGGTCGCGGACTTTGACGGCGACGGCGAAGCGGAATTCGCGGCGGCCTCCGGCTCTCGGTATACCGTCTTCGAAAACGATTGTTCCATCAATTGGCAGGCCACCACCATGGACGCCACCTCTGGAAACACGGGTTCCTCCGTATTCGACTTTGAAGGCGATGGTGTGGCGGAAGCGGTGTACGGCGACGAGCAGGACCTCTGGGTCTTCTCCGGCGTCGACGGCTCGGTCAAACTCCAACACGGCGACCACTCCAACAATACCTGGCTGGAATACCCGAGCATCGCGGATGTCGATGGCGACGGGCACGCCGACATTGCCGTAGCGAACACCGCCTACAGCGGAATCGAAGATTCCTACGGCGTGTACGTCGTTTCCGACGCCAACAATTCCTGGCGTCCCGGCCGAAAAATCTGGAACCAACATGCCTACCACATCACGAATGTGTTGGACGATGGCAGCATTCCGACCGACGCTGAACCCCCTTGGCTCACGTACAACAGCTTCCGTTCTGGCGACATGACCCCCGCGACCGGTACCGGTGCGGCGGATTTGATCGTGTCCATCGATGAATTGTGCATGGAAAGCTGCGATTCGGGTCACGTGTTCGTCGACGTGGTTCTCGGAAACGCTGGTTACTCCGTGGTGACGAGCGACGTGCTCTTGTCGCTGTACGCGGTGCTCACCAACGGCGATGAAGTCCTCGCCGGCGAAACCACCGTTACCACCGACGTTCCCGCCGGCGAGACCATCGACAGCGTCAGCATCGAAGCGGAAGTTCCGGCGGACCTCGCGAAATGGACCGTTCGCATCGGTAGTTCCATCGTCAACGAATGCGATCACGCCAACAACGAAGACACCGAAGAGTGGCCCGGCTGCAACTAGTCAAGTCAGTTGACTAGTTGGTCGGCGCCGCCGAAACCACCAGGGCAAAGCAAGCAATCCCATTGACCAGCCCGGCGATGTGGAAGCGCAGTGGCACCCCTCCTCCGCCGGTGGCGTTTCTGACGCAACGTTGGTGTCGGCGGTCTCAGCGGTTTCGTCCGTATCTGGCGGAACATCTGTCTCCTGCGGGTCCGTGTCCGGCGGAACGTCGGTATCCGCCGGAGCAAAAGCGCCGACGGACGCCAACGTTACCGGCGGGCTCATCCCCGTTTCCTCCCACGCGTCAAACAGGAGTTCCCCAGCGTCATTGGTGGTGTTCGCCTCTCGGAGAAACTCGATGTACTCGCGCGAGGAGGTCTGATACCGAAGTGCGATCTCCGCCTCGACTGCGGATTCAGGGAGCTGAAAACTCACCTCCGCCCAGTGTTGTCCATCGGTGTAGCTGGCCCCGATCGGTGCCGCCCCTGCCGCGGCAAATGCGGCATTGTCGAACCCGCGCGGCGGAATTCGGTTGTCGAACAGAGTCTCGCTGTTGAGCACAAAATGGTAGGAATGACCCTCGGTTTGCCCGGACGCGGCCGCGACGTCCGCACCGATCCCCGCCTCGATACCAAACCACGCCAGATCGGGGTCATGCAATAATTGACCTCCCAGTTCGTCGTATTCGCCCGATTGGTAAACCACTTGACCATCGGCGTCGCGTGCGACCACGGACACCCACATCTGCCGCCCCTCGCCGTAGCCAGTAGGCAACTTGTGGCCCGTCTGATTGGTGATCGTCACGTGAAGAAGGCGGTCCCCGTCGATCTCCGCCTCCAGGGTCGCGGCACGCTGCAACATGCTCTCCGCGGCCATCACCGAAATTTCCACTTGATCCGGTTCAAGGCTGTCGTCGAGATAGTCGATCAGCCGCGGCGCCCAGCTGTTGCCACCGACGATCAAGTGATCGGCCATGTCCTCGCGTTCAAAGAACGTCATACACGGTTCGCCATCCACCGAGCATGGCACAGCACCATTGTCGAACGCCGCAACCCCGTTCATTCGTGGCATATGACAGTCTTGGCAACTGCGAACGACGCCGTCGCCATCGGTGTCGAACTCGGGCGCCGACACTCCGGCCTCGCTGTTATAGGCGCTTAACCGCCATTCATCGAAAGTGCGTTCCACCGGGTACGCAACGCCATCGCCGAGCGCCTCGCCCATTGCGTTGAGCACGTACGCCCCGTCCGATTCATCCCACTGCAACAACGGATTACTGACATTGTGGCAGCTTCCACACAACTCACTCGAACGGTGAAAATCACTTTCTAATGGCCAATCCAGCGGACGGTGCGGGTTGCCATTGCCGCAAAAGGCGCCCTGGCAATCCTCCACATACCAATCATCGCGCAGCTCGCGCGGTCCTCGGCGTTGATCCTCCGGATCGATCACCATCATGCCGTTCCCGTACGAACCCGGAACCCCGTGCGGCGACTCCGCCAGCGCCGTCAACACTTCGAGATTGCGGCTATGAACTTCGCTTCCCTCTGGTTCCTGATTGGCCGGGTCGACCATCCGGTGGCACACAATGCACTGGGTGCCAAAGGTGTCACCCGTTGAAAGTTCACTTCCATCGGGCTCATCTCGACCCAGCAACCACCCGCGCGGCGCATGGCAGCGCAAACACAACGAGCCCGCTTCCGGAGCATCCTGGTTGGCCACGGCAAGCGCCGCCCAAAAAATTGGGTCCCTCGCCGAATGCGCCATCATCCCGCCTGCCCAACGCTCGTACAAAACCGCCGTCGCCTCGTCAGGATTCTGCGCTTCGTACCCATGGCATACATTGCAGTCCTGGGCGGGGGCAAAATTGAGTTCGCCTTGAACTCCGCCCGGCTGAGTTCCGGGCAGCTCAAAGTCAGCGTGGACCGTCGATAATGGAGCCGCCAACGCGACACTCACCCACCACAAAATGGTCATTCCACCCTCCACCGAGGCGGGAGCGTACCACGGTCGTACCGCATCCCCGCGGGCGCAGAAATCGGGTAGAATGGGTTCGGTCCATGCTCAATGCGGAGGAACGATGGCGCCGTCGCTGCCCAAAGGTGGAAATATCTCCCTGACAAAACAGGAGCCCGGTCTCGACAAGATCATCGTCGGGTTGGGTTGGACGGTTCGCAACACGAGCGGGACGGGATTCGATTTGGACGCCTGCGTTTTCATGTTGGGTGAAAACGGAAAGTGTCGATCGGATGAGGACTTTATCTTCTACAACCAGAAGAAATCCACCTGCGGATCCGTGGAACACATGGGCGACAACCGCACCGGCGCGGGCGATGGCGACGACGAAGTGATCCGAGTGGACCTGTCGAAAGTTCCAGCCGACGTCACCAAATTGGTGTTTGCAGCTTCGATCTACGACGGCCTAGCCCGCAAACAGAATTTCGGCCAGGTGGCGGACGCGTACATCCGGGTGTTGAACAATTCCACCCGCTCCGAGATGACCCGCTACGATCTCTCCGAGGACGCCAGCGTCGAAACGGCTCTTCTTTTCGGAGAAGTCTACCGAAACAATGGCGAATGGAAGTTCCGGGCGATCGGGCAAGGATATGCCGAAGGGTTCGAAATGATGGTGAGAAGCTTCGGAGTGGAAGTCTAGTGGCCCTCCGGCGCCTCCTCCCTTGAGTCTGTTCCAACAGATCCGCAACCTGCTCGGGGCGAACTCCACTTCGCCCTCGCCCGCATCGGCCGCGGAACCCGAAGCGCCGCCTCAGGAAGACGAACTTCAGCAGGTGATGAAGGACGTTCAGGACCTGATCGCGACCCTGCGCACGGGCATCGAAGAAATGGATGCCGAAAAGCGGCTAGAGGAGCGAAAAGCTGCTGCGATGGAGGATTCCGCGCGCCGTGCTGTCATCGACGGCCGCGAGGACGACGCACGCCGCGCTCTAGAGAAAAAAGCCCAATACGACGTCCATGTGGCCGAGCTGGTGCGCATTCTGGTGGAACACCGCGCCAAGCTGAACCGCCTGCACGAACAGCTCCGCACCCTAGCGGAAGAGCAGACCCGCCGCGATCGCGAAGCGCGACGGAGGAAAATCCCCTCCAAAACCAGCGAAACCGAAGACCGGCTGCATCAGTTCCTGACCAAGCTCGAGCTGGAAGGCAAAGGCAAGCCCCCTCCCCGGCCCGCGGACCGCGTGCAAAGGCAGTTGGATGCGCTCCAACAAGCGCACGCTCCTCCGCCACCGAAGGACGTCTGGTTTGAAGAGGAGGCCCCGCCCCCTCCTCCAGAGAAGACGGTGGACCCTTGGTTTGAGCCGGAGCCTCCAAAGACTCCGGCGCCCGCCGCGTCTCCATGGTTTGAGGAAGAACCTCCGGCTCCACCGGAGCCGCCCCCGCCAGAGAAGGCTCCAATCCCATGGTTTGACGGACCCGCTCCAGAAAAAGCGCCCGACCCTTGGTTTGACGAGGATAAGTGAGCGCCAGGCGGAGGAAGGGCGCGCGAAGCGCGGTTCCTCGCGAAGCGAGAACCGAGGCGACAGCCGAGCCCGAACGAGGCCGGCGGCCGCAGGCCGAGGCGCCCAGAAAGTAAAGGTGCTTTACTATTCCGCAAAGTCGGCATCCTGGATTCGCCAGAAAAGAACACCATCGTTGGCGCTGCCGGTCAGGTCGAACTCCAATTCCGCAAGTCGACCGTCGCTGCGCACCACCCGAAGGCGCTGCACCCGGTTTTCGATCCAACCGAGAAACGCCATTCCCTCCGAGGGAAAGATTCCGTCATCGAGTCCGTCGACTTGGTCGATCCGGTTTTCACCGGGCGCGCGGTTGAAGATGTCCGCATACACGCCGACTATGTCCCTCTCGGTGGAGTTATAGAGGTAGACTCTGCTCTTCGAAGGGACAGGACTCCACTGCGTATGTGGCCGCGAAATCGATAAAGCGAGCATAAAAACCTCCCGAATGGCGAATAAGGCTGCAGGCAAAACGCCGGCCCCGCGCTCCCAACATTCCACGGGAACGCGCCCTCAGCGCTTACACCGCCTTGGCGGGGACTTACACCTGCGCGCTACGCCACCCGGCCACGGAGTTGTATCGCTTGTTCCTCATCCCCGAGGCGTTCGTACTGATCGGCGGCCAGGTGGAAGGCCCGCTTGGCGGTCGAGGGCCGACCGGCAGAAATCGCTAGATCCCCGGCACGAACCGCCAGTGTCGGCACATCCTGATCGACATACCCGGTGAACTGGAACTCGTGAACCGCCTCCGCCAAATGCGCTTCCAGCACATGCCAACGCTCCAAATGGGCGTCCAGAAGCGCAAAGGTCACCAACACACAGCCCACGTACGCCCGCGGGCCCGTCCGACGTACCAACGGAAGGGTACGTTGCAACACCTCATCCGCCGCTTGGAACTCTCCCCGTGCCAGGTGCACCAAGGACAGGTTCAGCAATCCCATCCCCAACTGGACCGACCCCATCGCGTCCAAATGGGCAATCGCTCGCCGACAATGGACCACTGCCAGGTCATACTCACCCCGCTTGCGGTAGAGATCACCGAGCGTCGCCTCCGCTATCGAAATCCAGTTTCTGACATTATTCTCCGTCGCAAGCTCAAGAGTACGCAGCGCGGCGCGCACCGCCTCATCGGACCGGCCCGCCTGTCCGAGCGTCGGCGCCAGCGTGCCCCAGGCCTGGATAGAGAGAGGTTCAAGCTCCAACATTTGTTCGAGGCACTGGATCGACTCGGCATGCCGACCGATGGTTCGCAAGCATTCCCCGAGGTTTCGGAGGATTCGCGCTTCCACCTCCTTGGTGCCCAACGCCCGCGCCTCGGCCAACACTTCCATCAACCCCGCATGCACCGTCGTCGGCCCCTCCGCTTGCGACACGGCCGCAATGATACCAACGCGAGTATGAAGGCGCGATACCGGAGATCCACCGGGAACACTCAGCGCCGCCTCCAGCGTGGCTTGGGAACCGTGTTGATCGCCCGCACCCAGCTGAGCATTGGCCACCGAGCGCGCAAAATGCAGGTCGAGGTCCCGATCGGCACTGACCACGCCCTTCGCGCGCGTCCCCAACTCGATCACCCAGCGCAAATTGCCCCGTCGAAACTCGGATGCAGCGGCCTCTGCCAACGCCCACATCCCCTCGGCGGGGTCACCGGTCGCTAGCCAATGTTGCGCAATGCGCACCACCTGATCCGGTGCGACCTGCGTCAACGCGCGAGCGCAGTCCGCATGCAACGCCGATACATTTGGACAGCCAGCCTGCACGGTCTCCCGTAGCATCCCATGCGCCCAGGTGAACTTTCCGGAATCGGGCATTCGACGCCACAGGTGGTGCTCTTGCAGCCGGTGGGCCACATCGGCGGTCGCCCACACCCCCAGACGCTCGCAAACCGCCTGCCATTCCGCCGGATCGACCTCGAAACCGAGCATCGCGGCGATCTCTACGGACGCACGGTGCGGATCCCGTGGCGACACGACCCGGTCAAAATGCGCGCGCCAACTTTCCGCGACGCTTTTCGGCAACGGGGGTTCGCTATCGTGCAGCTGAAACCCTTGTTCCGCGCCCACGAGAATCCCTTGTTGAACCCAATCGGCGATCAGTTGGAGCGCGAACAACGGATTTCCCGAGGTGCGCTCGCAAATCCGGCGTCGAAGCGAGGGATCCAGTCCCACCATCCGTTGCAGGAGTTCATCCTGCATTGGCGCGGCCGAAGGCTCCAAATCCAAGGTTTCCGCTTGTTCATGGGCCGAACAGCGTTTCAGCAGGGCCTGCGTCGCCTCGTTCGCCAATGCTTCGTCCTGCACCGTGGCGACAAACAACAGTGGGAGATCCGTCTGATTCAGGCAGCGTTCGACAAATGCCAGAGAATCGGCGCCCCAGTGCACATCTTCCAGGCCGATCACCCGCGGTTGCCCATCCACGGCCAAAGCGCGCCGAGTCGCCGTGTGGCGGTGCACGGCACTGGTGAACCGTTGGTTGGGTGCCACCACTTCCGCGAAATCCTCCACGTCGTCCGCCGGTAACTCTGGGAATAAACCATGGATCCGTTCGACCACCCGGGCGCGTTCCAGGCCCACGCACGCCCAGTGGCGGCACACCATCGCTCCCACGCCGTCGGAGGCGTGCACGATCGGCTGGTGCGTGGCCCGCAAGGCAAAAGCGGAACCCACCTCCTGCGCCCGATGTCCAATCCACTCCAGGAGGCGCGATTTGCCCTGCCCCGCCGGCCCTCGCAACAGAACCAGCCGCGGACGACGGTGGGTGCACACCGCCTGCAATGCCGCCCACAGCCGATCGCGCTCCCGTTGGCGCCCCACCAAAGGCACATGCCGAAGACCGAACAACGACAGCCCAACGCCCAACAAGGGACGTGGAGGCACATATTCCGCCTGTTGCCAGCCCGCTGGGACCGCCAAGGTTCGACGTGGAACCGGGGTCGTCGCCGCTTCCGTGTGGGGGCTGGCGTACAACTCGGTGGCTTGGGTGGCCCCCCCATGAAACTGGGTCACCACCGGACCACCCGAGCGCGGCGCGGGGCGCGGCGTGGGCACCCGCATCGGTCCAAGTGCCTCCATGGCGCTCAGCGCCGCCGCAGCGCTCGCACACCTGTCACGCGGGTTC
>SYKL01000429.1 GCA_005797785.1 Pseudomonadota bacterium
CATGGCGATCGCCGAGCGCTTTCAGCGGGAGACCTTCGGCGAAGAATTGGTCAATCACTTTACCTATGCGATCGTCTCCGACGGCGATCTGATGGAAGGTGTGTCGCAAGAAGCCGCCTCCATCGCGGGCCATCTCCGCCTCGGCCGCCTGGTGTACCTCTACGACAGCAACGCGATCACCATCGATGGTTCCACCGATCTTTCGTTCGGAGAGAGCGTCAGCGGCCGATTTGAGGCCTACGGGTGGCACACGATCACCGTCGACGGCCACGATCCAGCCGCCGTGGAAGCCGCGATCGAAGCTGCCCGCCAAGATCCTCGTCCCTCGCTCGTGATCTGCCGCACCAAAATCGGCCACAGCAGCCGGCTCGAAGGTTCCGAGAAGACACACGGCGCTCCTCTGGGCAAAGAGGAAGTTCGTTGGGTGAAGCAGTCACTCGGACTCGATCCCGATGCGAGCTTTGTGGTTCCCGAAGAGGCGAAAGCCGCTTTCCGCGCCCATGCCGGTTCGACCGAGCGCGCCGCGTGGGAGAAACGCCTCCAGTCGCATCCGCGCAGCGATGAATTCCGCGCTTGGCAAGCCCGCGACACCCGCGCGCTCGCCGAAAAGATTGCCTGGCCGAAGTTTGCCGCCGGCGACAAGATCGCCACGCGAAAGGCCTCGCAGTCCGCGTTGAAAGCGATCGTTGCGTCGGTCCCTTGGGTGATCGGCGGCTCCGCGGATTTGGCTGGATCCAACGGCACCGAGACCGGAAAACCTTTGTTCCGCGGGGAATCTTTTGCGGGTGCGCAGACCTTTGCATTCGGTGTGCGCGAGCACGGCATGGCGGCGATCTGCAACGGCCTTGCGTTGCACGGCGGCGTCCTCCCGTATTGTGCGACCTTCCTCGTGTTCCACGATTACATGCGGCCATCGGTCCGCCTGTCCTGCCTGATGAAACAGCCGGTGGTGTACGTCTACACCCACGATTCGATCTTCCTCGGCGAAGACGGCCCCACCCACCAACCCATCGAAACTCTCCTCGCACTGCGCGCTTTGCCAGGCATGCGGGTGATCCGGCCGGCGGATGCGTCCGAGACCGCAGAGGCATGGAAGTTGGCGTTGCAATACACGGATGGCCCCACCGCACTGATCTTGACCCGGCAAAACTTGCCGGTGGTCACCAACGATGTCGCCGAACAGTCCAAATTCGGCGCCTACACCCTCACGGACGTCGATGCCCCCAAAGTGGTATTGGTGGCGACCGGCTCCGAGGTTTCGCTCGCGCTCGCCGCTTCCATGCTGCTCGCAGAAAAAGGCATTCCTGCCCGCGTCGTATCCATGCCCTGCCGAGAGCTCTTCTACGCACAGTCTGCGGAGTATCGGAATTCCGTCCTCCCAAAGGGAATTCCACGCGTCAGTGTGGAAGCGGGAACGACGCTCGGGTGGGAGAAAGTGATCGGAGACACCGGGGCATCGATCGGCATCGACCACTTCGGCGCTTCTGCGCCTGACAAAGTCCTCGCGGAGAAATTCGGCTTCACTGCATCCAATGTCGCTCGAATCGCCGCGAGTGTGGTCCGTTGAGCTTCTCAGGCCGGTTTTTCAGCAGTCTTCCGGCCTTCCTCATGGTCGCTTGCGACATCTTTGATTCGGACACCGACGCGGGATTTCCGGCCACCGAAGGGACGTTGGACGTCGCCTTTGATCTGGAGTCGTCCGGCACGGGTTCCGATCGCGTCGGCAACATCGATCTGGCCGGTTCCACCGGGATCCTTACCCTGGACGGCGTCGGCCATCAAGCGGTGGCCTACCAAGACCACGATTGGAGCTCAGAAACGGGCTACCACCTGTATGATCTGATTTCCATCGCCGACGACGGCAGCAATCTGGCGGTCAGCTATCTGTACTGCTCCGGAAGCAGTTTGGAGCATGTCTACACGGAAAGCTTCCTTCACCCTCTGGATGCGGAGGGCGCATCGGGAAGTTGTGACGCCGTTGCGGCGCCTTTTGAAGCTGAAGTTGCCCTTCCGGCATTGACGGTGCTTCCGGATCCGATCGACCTCGGGATCACCATCGATGGAGCGGACGTTTCGTTGGCGGGCAGCACCGGCAGCGTCACCCTGGAGGGCGTCGATCGGGAATGGCTGCCGTTTGCCAGCGTCGATTGCTCCGATTGTCCGGGCGGCCCTTGGTATGAAATCCACGGTCTCGCGGTGGGACCGGACGACGCTTGTTTCACGATCGGGTACCTCTTTCCGGAAGACCCCACCTACGTCCAGTTTGCGTATTCGATCTGCTTGCCCAGCCTCGACCGACCGGACGACATCTCCTTGAACGCCAGTTGGGAGGGGGAGTTCAACAATGCCGGCTCCGCCCGCCGGGTGTCGCCGCCGCACCGCCCGCTGCCGCCGGGGCGCTAATCATGTCGCCCGCGGATCGCGTGAAACGTTGGGAAGCGAGCGCAAAACCCAGGCTCACGCCAGGGGTGCCGGTGATCGGTCGCTTGGACGGAAAGAGCTTCCATTCCTTCACCCAATCGCTCGAGCGTCCTTGGGATGCCCGTTTTCATGAGTGTCTATGGCAGGCGGCAGCCGCGGTGTGCGCCTCCATCGACGACTGCCGCTTGGGGTACGCTTTCAGCGATGAATTGACGATCGTGCTTGTGGATCGCGGACAACCGTGGTTTGACTACGATCTCCAAAAGCTGTGCAGCGTCGCCGCATCCTGGATGAATGTCCACTTTGCGTTGGCGTTCCTGGACCGGTTTCCGGAGCATGCGGAGAGTGTCCACCGAAACCCTCCGGCGTTCGACGCACGGTTCTTCAATGTTCCAGCGGATGCGCTGGCGGAAGTGCTGATCTGGCGGCAGCAGGACGCCACCCGAAGCTCGCTGCAAGCCTTGGCGCGAGCCCACTTTTCCCACGACGAATTGTTGGGGAAATCGGACGCCCAGGTGCACGAGCTTCTGTTTCAGGACCGTGGAATCAACTGGAATCACCTTCCCACCCCACAAAAACGCGGCGCGGCCAACGTGTCCGCGCCCGACGCATGGAGCGCCG
>SYKL01000430.1 GCA_005797785.1 Pseudomonadota bacterium
CCAATGTTTCCGAGGCCGAGCACCGCCGTGCCGTTGGTGACAATGGCCACGAGATTGCCCTTGGCGGTGTAATTGTAGGCTTCATCGGGGTTGTCGCGGATCGCAAGGCAAGGCTCCGCCACGCCGGGGGTGTAGGCCAGGGAGAGGTCTCGCTGTGTAAATAACGCTTTGGTGGGGACGATCTCGATTTTTCCGGGTCGGCCCGCGGAGTGGTATTCCAGGGCGTCGCTGCGTCGGCTCATGTCGGCCTCCTGCTTTGCCTATAGCCCGACCCTCAATGGGTGTGCTCGGCGTGTTCGTGTTCGTGGTGTTCGGCGTCGTTGCCGTAAGGATGGAGGATCTGCGCGATGAATCCTCCGGCGCCCTGCCTGAGCAGCGAGGCGATGAACAGTACCGCCAGAGCGACGAGGGAGAACGACTCGACAAAGTTGGGTGGAACGCGCGAAAGTGTTGGAAGATCGGCCGTGCTGAAAAGACCGGAAGCGTTCAGCCCGATGCCGAGGGCGATGGCGCCCCCGGTCACCACCGCGGTGTACATACCAGCCGCCCTCCAACCATGGCGTTCACCGAGTTGTTTCAGCGTCGCAAGATTGGTCGCTGGCGCGGCGACGCTCAAAGCGGCGGCGGCACCAAACGAAAGCCCTTTGTGCAACAGAATCAGCACCACGGGCGCCAGTCCGATCGAACAGATGTACGCGGGTAACCCCAGAAAAACCACCGTAACCACATCGACGCCGGTCGGACCGGCAAGGGCGGTGGGCGAGAGCAAAGGTTCAAGCGCCGCAGCGAGCAGCAGGCCGGCCAAAACCCAGGGAGCGGTGTGATCGACGCCGTCCACGAGTGCGAACCGCCATGGGTTCTGCGGATGGGCGGGTGGGGGCGCGGGAGGGTGAGAGTCCTTGGATAGGCCTAACAATGCAGATAATACTACCGTTGCCGCAAGCCGAACTCCGGAAAACCCGACCCCCAGCATCGCGGCGGATGCGAAGACCGTGGGAGCCCCCAATTGCGGGGAGGCTACTAAGAACGCGAGAACGGTCGATGTCGGACGGGTTTCGAGCACTCGTCGGTGCCAGGGGCCGGCGCCGCAGGACGCCTCCGGCTGTCGCAGCGCGAGGGAGAGCCCGGCGGCGGCACCACTCGGGTTTCGCGGAGGGAGCAACGCGAACCACGCGCCTCTTGCTACATAACCGAGCAGGAGTGCGGGCGAAAGTGGAAATGCGAGTGCCAATAGGGCGGGCCCCGAAGCCAGCTGTTGGGGGAAGGGTTGCGGCAGGGGGTGGGTGTCCAGAAGCCAGAGCACCGCAAGCCCTCCGATCAAAGCGCCGATTCCAGAGGCGGCACGTCCCTCGGCATTTCGGTCCACCTGAGCATGCGCCAGAACATGGACCAAGGTGCCACCGATGGTGCACTGCAGGAGAATAAGCGCGGAATGGGCGGTCTCTGGAAGTACATGTTGCCCGCTGACAAACCCGGCGAGGGTCGCGCCAGCTCCCGCGAGCAGTACAAGCCAGGTGAGCGTACTTCCAATGCTGGGTTTGAGCGATTGCCACACCAGCATGCCCACCGGAAGCGTGTGGAGCACGATCGCATAGGTCAACAACTCGGCGGCGTGGTCGTGTTCGTCGGGATCGCCGAGTACAATTCCGTCGAGGAACGAGTGGCAGGCGAGGCCGATCGCGGCGAGAAGAAAGGTCCCATTGCGCCGAAGCCGGGGTTGATCGGGGAGAGCTTCCACGATGAATACCAACAAGGCACCGGCCAACACGAACAACGGCGCCCAAGCTCCCGTTTCGGTGACCCCCTGCGGGAGAATGTGCAGCAGCACAACCCCGCCCACGATGATCCGAATTACACCATCCAAAAACGACGTCACCACCTGCTGTTTTTCCAACAGGCGGGAGAGCAGAGGGCCGGCGAGCAACGCCAACAGGCTGGTGAAAAGGGCGATCATGGATTCCGGGGGAAATCGCTCGCGTTCCGCTCGCTTTAACGTCTTAGGGCCGCCGCCGCACCGTGCGCCAAACGGGTAGGCCATCCCGCTGACAAACCCGCTCTCGACGGGACAATACCGGACCCATGGGCACACCGTCGGCTTCCGGCCACCCTGTGAACTGCTTTTCCATCCAGTCGGCCAGCCCGGGCACGTCCGTGGTGATCAAGATGCGACCGGTGGGCGTGAGCGCGCGTTCCAGCGATCGAACGAACGAGGGAGTCACCAACAGGTGTTTCTCTCTGACCGAGGGGGTCGGGAACAGGAGGTACACGAATTCGAGGCGCCCCTCGGGAATGAGGTTGGCAAGGAGGGTTCGCGCATCCGCTCGCAACAGCAGCGCGTTGCTCGGGGCGTGGGCCGCCGCCGCTTCCACGCGCGCCTTGCGGATCTCCACCCCCACCCAACGGATCTCCGGCCATCGATGCGCATGATCGAGAAGCCGCATGCCATGGTCAAAGCCGATTTCGAGGGCGACGGGCCCAGGCGCTTCGAGAAATTGCAGTACGGAGGCCGCCCATTCCCGGTGTTCGGGTTGTTCGTACAGCCGACTGCCGTAGAGGGCTCCGCGAACATCGCCAACGGAATGGCTCTTTTCGGGGATGTCCGGCGGATGCCACGTGAGTCGGTCGACCAATCCCGCTCCATGGACGAGGGAGAAGGAACAGGTAACGTGATGTTTCCGAGGGTCCATGTGGTTGCTGCTATTGGCCTGTCAGACGCCAGAACCGCCGCCTTTGCAGGTTTACGCGGCGTCGAGCCTGTCGGCGGTGCTGCCCGAGGTCGCTGAACAGGCGGGCGTTGGCGAGGTCGAGTTCAGCTTTGACGCGAGCTCTCGATTAGCAGCGCAGGTTTCCGCGGGAGCGCCGGTAGATCTGCTGTTTACGGCGGACGAAGCGTCCATGGACGGGGTTTCCTACTGGATGGAGCCCCAAAGCCGGTTTTCGTTGCTGTCGAATGCGCTGGTGTTGGTGGTGCCGGTGTCTGCCGCGTGGACTCCAGCGAATGTCGAAGATCTCAGAAATCCAGCGCTCCAACGCCTTGGATTGGCCGGAGAGAATGTCCCCGCCGGGAAGTACGCGCAGGCGGCGTTGGAGCATTTTGACGTTTGGACGAGGGTTGAACCCCAGGTGGTGCGCGCGGACAATGTGCGCACGGCATTGGCTTGGGCCGCGCGGGGGGAGGTCGACGCAGCGATGGTGTATGCCACGGATGCACGCGTGGAACCGGGGGTGAAAGTCGCGATTTCGTTCCCGACGGATAGCCATCCGCCGATCCGGTACCCCGTCGCCCGCTCCAAGGCCGCGGCGGATCCGGAGCGAGTAGACAAGTTACTTGACTATTTGAAGTCCGCAGAGGCGCGCGCGGTGTTTGAGCGGGCGGGTTTCACGGTCCTGCCGTGAGTGTCGATTCTACCTCTGCGATTCTGCTGTCGCTGGAGGTTGCCTCCGCCAGCACGCTGCTGAGCGTGGTGCCCGCGGTGGGCATCGGGCGCTGGTTGGCCCGGACGCGTTCCCCGTGGAAAGTCGTCGTCAATGCCCTCGTACTGGTCCCGATGGTGTTGCCGCCGGTGGTGACCGGACTGCTGCTGTTGGACGTGTTTGGGCGGACCACCTTGATCGGTGGGCTGCTGGGTCAATTCGGCCTGCCCCTTTCCTTTTCGTGGGCGGGTGCGGTATTGGCGGCGGCCGTGGTCGGGTTTCCATTGTTTGCGATCTCGGTGCGACAGGCGTTTGAGGCGGTGGATCCCCAATACGAACAATTGGCCGCCTCTCTCGGAAGTTCGCGCGCAGCGACCTTCTTTCGGGTGAGCCTCCCGCTGGCGTGGCCGGGGATCGGCGCAGGAGCGATCCTATCGTTTGCACGGTCCTTGGGAGAGTTTGGGGCGACGGCGGTGTTCGCGGCAAACCGTGAAGGGGAGACGCGCACGATCGCACTCGCGGTGTACACCTTGTTGGACAAACCCGGCCGTGATCCGGCGATCGGCGGTTTGGTGGCGGCCAGTCTCGCGCTTTCGGTGCTGAGCTTGGTGTGCTACGAAGTCCTGAATCGGCGGGCCCGTGCCTGAAGTCACCCTGCGCCTTCACGGCGATCGCCCCGGACTGAAGTTGAGGGGGGAGCTTTCGACGTCGGCGCCGGTGGTCGCTTTGATCGGTCCTTCCGGCGCCGGAAAAACAACCGTGCTTCGAGCCATCGCGGGCTTGGAACCCGCGTTGAGGACGGATCTGACCGTCGAGGGGGAGGTGTGGAGTTCGGAACAGGTGTTTCGAGCGCCGATGCAACGGACGACTACCTGGATGCCCCAGCAGAGCCTGCTGTTTCCTCACTTGGATGTGCGTCGCAACCTAGGGTTTGGATGTTCGGACCTGAGCAAGATCGCCGCTTTGGCCGAAGATCTGGCGTTGACACCGTTGCTTGCGCGGGATCCGCGGTTGCTTTCCGGCGGGGAGCAGCAGCGGGTGGCGCTAGGGCGGGCGCTGTTGTCGGGAAGACCTTGGTTGTTACTCGATGAACCCTTCTCGGCCCAAGATGCCGCTCGAAGGAAGCAGTGCCTGGAAGTGTTGACGCGTTGGCGATCCGCGCCGGGACATCGGATCTGGATTGTGACCCATCGGGAGGAGGAGCTTGGAGATCTCCAACCGGAAACCTGGCGAATGGTGGACGGCACGATCTCCATTTAGTAAATGAGTTGACCAATTCGCGCGTCGGCGATGGAAGGAATAGACGGGGGCGATGCCTTCGACCCTCGAACTCACGCTGAAATCGCCGGATGCGTTGGAACGCGCGTTGAACCTCCTGGAACAGCATGGAGCGGATGCGCTGGAGTTCGACGAACAGCCGATCTTACGGGTGTTCGCCCGTTTTGCAGTGCCGCCCGAGCACTCTCTGTGGCGTTCGATCGCAGGATCCCTTCATTTGCGAGGAATAGCCTACGAAAATCTTCAGGTGCGGGAGGCGGAATCGTTGGATTGGGATTCCGTTTGGCGCCCGGTGGCCCGACCGGTACTGGTCAGCAAGGTCTGGATTGTGCCTGAAGAATGCCAACTTACGCCCGAGATGGTGCCCGCGATTCGCTTGAAGGTCGGCACGGCATTCGGATCGGGCCTTCATCCGACCACTGCACTGTGCGTGCAGGCGCTTTCGGAGTTTCCAGCGACCGAAGAGATGGTCGACTTTGGTTGTGGCACTGGAATTTTGGCGCTTTCGGCCTTGGCGCTGGGGACGAGGAGAGCGGTGGCCGTGGATACGGCGGCGGATGCTCGGGAAGTGACTCGATACAATTCCGTTTTGAACGAGTGTGCCGATGCGCTCAAGGTCTCCGACCGCTGGCACGGGCGTTCGAAGAGGATTGTGGCGAATGTCCTCGCGATGCCGTTGATCGATCTTGCTCCTTTTCTGGTGCAACGCTTACTTCCGGGTGGGGAGCTTTGGCTTTCGGGAATTCGCGACGACCAAGTCGATGCGGTCTCCCGGACCTATCGACATTTCGGCCTTCATCGGGTGGGAGAGACCCGGCTAGGCGACTGGGTGCGGTTGGACTTTCGCACCTCCTGGTGAGAATCCCGGCTCGGAAGGCTTTTGTTTCGACAACGCCCTTTGTTGTCCGTTGTAAACGTCGAAGTTGGCCACAGTAGTGAACCGACGGGGTGCGCTATGGGCTTCGGCTATCAGAACCGAACGGGTCTCAGTTGTGCGACGCCGACGACGTCGCCTGCGACACTTCCGAACTCGCCGTGCGGCGGTCGCGGAAATTCAGCATTGGCGCAAGAACTCTTCGGGACTCCACAGGCTTCGCCGATGTCGAGCGATCTGTTCGATGCCCCCCATGCGAACGCGCAACCCGCTCAAAGTGCTCCTGCTCCGCAGCGTGCGCCGCGCGGTCCGGCGTCGCCAATGGAGACGGCGGTCGCTCAAGCCCAACAGGTGGCCGGGCAGCAGCGATCGGTGGGATTGTCGGTGGGAGGGACGCTTCCAGCGAACACGCTGTCGATGACCCGAGATGGCAACACCTTCAGCAACCCCGAGGCGTGCCGGTTTGTGATGGGCGTTGGCAACGAGATCTTCTATGCGGACTTTTCCCCGCCAGTGCACATTCGCCCGGCTGATTTCACCGATCGGGTCGCAACGGGGGGCATTCTGCTCGAACGAGTTGAATTCAATTTCCGGACCGGTCACATCGAACCGATTTTCCGCTTAGGGGGTTCGTTGCGGCCGGATTTTGTGTCGGACATGGTGAGGACGCAACTCCAGAACGCGCTGTCTTCGGCGCTGCCGGCTCGCCTTCGCCGTGGAGGTTACGACCCGTTGCGGGACCCGGAGCTGGGAACGTCACTTCAGGAGGCGGCTCAGAGCTTGACGAGCATGCCGCGCGCCGGCGCGCCGGTGAATTTGGCGCACGTCCAGCAACCGTTCATTCGGTTGAACGTCGAACCTCCTGCGGCAGACCTGCCGCTTGCTGGGGGTCGGACGCTTCGCATCGGTGAAAATGCGGCGATGGAAGCCACCGCGTACCTACGCGGCACCGCGGCGGACGCGCCGCAGGTGGATCGCATCGAGGTGCAGCTCAGCGATCTTCGGATCGTGGAGGGCGATAGTGTCATTGCACAAGTGAACCTTCGCTCGTTGACGTTGGCGCCGGATCTGTCGGTAACGCAACTGGATTATGGGCTGGCGGCGGAGGACCTGCTCACCGGCATCGCGCGTTTGGCGGCGCAGGTTCAGCTCCGCGAAGGGGTGGATTTGGGCGTTCGCGATGTGAATGCCGTGCGAATGAACGGCTTGCGTGCTGAGATCGACGCGCAGCTCCGTCAGCAGATCGCGGCTTCGGCCCGGCGGGCGATCGCCTCTTCGGGGGCTTCTATTCCAGGGTTGAGCGTTCCAGCGGCCGCGCTGGCGTCGCGATAGTAAATGCCTTGACTATTTGGGGAGCAGCCCGAGGAAGCGATCGAGGATCCCCGCGCCATCGCTGAGTGCGGCCAGGGATGCCGCATTCCTTTCGATGCCGTGCGTGTCGAGGAAGTCTTCGGTGGCCTCGGGGTGAGGCTGAAAGCCGTAAATGGGAAGTGTATCGTGGCGTAAGCCGTCGATGGCGCACTCTGGGCTTTCAGCAAGTACGGAGAAGCCCGGGGGCAACTGGGTAACGGCCTCGGCGTGGCTGATCGGCAGGCAGCGGGTTCCGGATCCCAGTGGGCTTGTATGCAGTGTGAGCTGGCGTAGTCCCTTATGTTTGTGCCGATCGTCGAACACCCATTCGACCCTTCCACCAAACATGTGGGCCAACATCTGGTGGCCGTAGCATAGGCCGAGTGTTGGAATGCCGGCCTCCATCAAGGGAAGACACCAACGTTCTAATTCCAGCTGCCACGGAAACCGGTCGTGTACGCTGGCGCCGCTTCCGAAGAGGATCAGGCCGTGAACTCGGTTTTTCCCGAGTGGATCTTCGGGAAAAGAGGCGAAATCGTGCAGTGCGGGCAGGTGGTATGAAACGGGAACCGGCGACCGAAGCGCAATCGCGTTGAACGATTGCAACTCAGGTCGCCGAACCGCGGGGTCGATCACCATCAGGGCCATGGTTTCTCCGTCTCGGGCTCCGGCCGATCGGGCGCCGGAGCAGGGACGGAGTAACCAGTGGCGGGCGGGCGATCAGTGGGTGCCGGGATCGTAGGGGTGGTTGTCGGCGTTGTCGTCGTAGGCATCGCCGTCATCATTGCCGTCCAGGCGGTTCACCACCCCGTCGCCGTCGGGATCCGCTTCGCTGTCGTCAGCGTCCTGCTCGTCGGTGCAGTAGTGATATACTTCGACGGCTACAGCGACGATTGCGCTGCTCGCCAAGCCTGCGAGAAAGCCCGCAGTGATCGGATCGATGTACGCCGCGTTGTGGTTTTCCTCGGAGGTGTCTGCGTCTTCGGAGAGGTCGAAGGGGATTTTCGCGCCCACGGACCACAGGTACCCCTGCGCCCGGACTGCTGTGGCATTTTCGGTGACGCGCACCTTGCCCGCTTCCTTCCAGCCCGTGCTTCCATAGGAATAAACAGACGTCGCGATTCCGCCGCGAATCTCCGTAGGCACAACCGCGTAAGCGACGGCGTACCCGTCCATGCAGCCGTTCGACCACCCGCCCGTGCAAGTCGCTTCGGTCAAAATGGCGTATACTTCCTTATTATCGCGGTCGAACGACACCATCGCCAAGTTCTTCTCGGAGCCGCGTGGCCCTGGAGTGGTCAAAAACCGGGCCGAGTTTTTTGGCCCCGGGGCGTTCAGGTCGTACAGAAATTCAGTCGCGTGCTCATACCCGTCGAACGTCGGGGCGGCCTCGACAGCCTGTGCTTCGGTCTGGGCGAATGGCAGCAAAAACATAAGATTGAACATCGTTACTCCCGTGTGCCGGCAGAAGCCGGTCACAGGGAGACCTTACCCAAACCCGATGCGGGAAGTTTTACAGAGCGGTTACAGGCGTGGCTACGCCATCACGATGGAGAACGCCCAAGCCATGAAACCCGTGCCAATGACGCCGCAAAGCACCATTCCGCCGTAGAAGGCGGTGCGCGTGGAAGGAGCTTTGAGAACAATGCTCACCGCGCCGAGCACCAGGCTCATTTGAAGAAACAGAGTTGCTAAGTCGAATTTGTCGCCGGCGGCCCCCAAGACAGCGAGCTCCGCCTCCCACTCTTCGGTTCCCTTGATTTGTCCCTTCTGACCATCTTTTTCGAGAACCTGGCCTTCAGCTCCGACCGCGGTGGAACCCTCCAGGATCTCCTTCTTTTCGCTCTTGTACCGAGCGATATCGGCCTCAAGGTTGGCTTTGTGACCCTTGATTCCTTCGGCGTGCGCGGCGTCGATGGTGCCGGTCATCTCCAAGCTGTTCAAGAGTTCCAGTTCTTGTTCCACGATGGACTGCTTGATGCTCTTGCTCTGGTACCAGGCGTAGGCATTGGCTTTTTCGTTGGTGCCGATGATCTCGTCGTCGCCATATTTTCCGCCACCGAGATCGGTGACCGCGAGCACGGCCGCCAGGATCGCAAGGGTCAAACCTGCCAGCATCTCGAAACGATTGTTGTCCTCTTCGGCCATGGCTCCTCCAAGCGCCGAGGATACTTCACCGTGGGGCGGACGAACAAGCCTTGGAGGAAGTAAACGCGTTTACTATCCGCCGGTGTGCGTGGAGAGTCGCTTCAGGTATGCGAGAGCCGTACGTTCCGCTTCGATGCGACGCTGCAGGTTACCCGGGGCGAGCTCGTTCTGGAGTTTTCGATAGAGGTCTGCCGCGGCGAAGATGGCATCAAAACAGGACTCACGGTCGTGTCTAGCGACCGTCGCTTGAAAGGCGGGGAGCCAGTGGGGAGCCACGGATTCCAGGCGTCGAACGCCGGTGGGCCGATGACCGGCGATCTTAGCGGCCAACGGACCGAGGACGTTGCCACGTAGGAATGCGAGAAAGTCCATCGTCTCAAACAGTTCACCGCGTCCCGCCTTGGTTGTGGCGTAGTGAATCCAAACCCAAAAGCGATCCTCGATCCATTGCAGATCCGGCTGTGGCCATGAGCCTCGCCCGCGGCTGAGCGCGGCGGCGAAGCGGCCATCCCGATCCCACAACACCCTTGGGTCCTCCACTCTGACTTCGACATCATCCAGCGACACGAATTTGAGGTCAACGTGCAACGGGCCATCGTAGAGGCAGATCAACAGGCGGGGTTCACCCACATGTTCGCCCGTGAAACCCGAGAGCAGGCGTCCTAGGCCGTTCGCGATCACGGAGCGGTGGGCCATGACCTCGTGGTATGCAGACGGCTCTACCGCAAAGACGAGGTCGAGGTCGCTAAATTCGTCCATTTGGGACAGCAGCGATCCTCCTGCGGCGAGTCCGATCAGCCTTTCGTCCGATGGGATGACGCGCAGCGCATTTTGAATAAAATCCATGTGAAGCTTGGGGATCAAAGGGACCTCTCGCTCAACGGATCCACACGATCGTCTGTTGGTTTAGTGCCAAGAGCTGGCCGGTGGCCGACCACAACTCTCGGAATTCCACCATGTAACCGTCGGTTTGAGCGATGACTCGGCCGCGATGAAACAAGGGATCCGTCGTCTCCGGCAACGCCAACAGCTCCAGGGTGAATGCGATGGTAGCGGCCGGCCGAGGGGCATTCTCGGTGGAAAAGGCTGCGGGCCACCAGACATCGGAACACGCGACAATCTCGGCCGCACCGAGCGGAACCGGCATTCGCGGCTGAATCCAACCGGAGGTCTCTGGAACGGGGCCGCCGGAGAAGGGTGCCGGCCCTGTGGGTCGGAACTCGAAATTTCGCGCGAATGCC
Organism: Pseudomonadota bacterium; assembly: GCA_005797785.1. Classification (GTDB taxonomy): domain Bacteria; phylum Myxococcota_A; class UBA796; order UBA796; genus SYKL01. The sequence continues at coordinate 10,306 of SYKL01000430.1, forward strand.
GGAACAAAGGGGAGATCGGACGACAGGATAGGCGCGGAGCGCCAGTCTGGGGCATTCGGGGCCGATGGCCGGTGTTGTGGTGCATGGGGACGGGTTTTTCCAAGAACGGCGGTCACCTGGGCGGCGACCCCTTCCGACTGCATCAACATCGCCGACCACGTGGACGCTCCGTGACCTCTTCTCAGCGCTTGAACCTCCAGAATAGCGGTCCCGTTTAATGCGGGACCGGGCAGCGTGCCGGTCAACGAGCGTAGGGTCCTCTCGGGGTCCTGTTCAGAAAGTAGGATGGAACGTGCTAAAGCGCCCATTACCAAACCGCCGTAGGCGCCTCGCCCTTGCTCCCAGCCGGTGGGAATATTGAGGACGTAGCTCCCTTCACCGCGAGGAATGGGGGTGGTTACCTCGGCCAGGTTAGGCATGTGTCCTCAGGGCGCGCCGCTACCGGTGCGTTGCGCATTTGTCCAATATCGAAGCTGCGGGACTGCTGCCAACGAACCAGGGCGTGGATCCCTGGGCCTTGGATGCCGCTCCAGAACGTCGACTCGCGGGTGCAGCGTGGCGTCCCGCGAGTCGTACTACTCTGACCGGTTGGCGAGGATTTCGGCCACCTTTTCACCGACGCCCTTTGCGGATGCCGGATTCTGGCCGGTGACCAGACGGCCATCGGCCACGACGTGCGACCGCCAGAGCGGAGCGAAAGTGTGTTTCGCGCCGCGAGTTTTGAGCTCGGAGGCCAGGAGGAAGGGGACAATCTTGGTCAGCCCAGCCGCCTCTTCCTCCTCGTCGGTGAAGGCGCTCACGGTTTTCCCGTCCACGAGGTATTTTCCATTCGAGAGTTTGACGTCCACCAGAGCCGCCGGACCGTGGCATACGGCACCTACAACGCCGTTGTTCTCCCAGACTTCCCGGGTGACTCGCTGCACCCCCGGGTCCGTTCGGAAATCCCACATGGTGCCGTGCCCACCGGCGAATACCACGCCGCTGTACTGACTCGCGTCGACCTCGTCGAGCTTGAGGGTATTCTGCAAAGCGCGCCGGAATTCTGGGGTTTCCCACAGTTGCCGGGTGATGGGGTCGTCCAACTTGACGCTGTTGCGGTCGAGCGGCGCCTCGCCACCCTTCGGGCTGGCGATGTCGACCTCGATACCTCGATTTGCCAGGGCAGCGTAAGGATGGGTGACCTCGGGCAGGTAGTAGCCGGTGGGGGTGCCGCGGCTTCCAAGAACAGAATGGCTGGTAACAACAACGAGAACGCGCATATTGGTCTCCTTGGTCTGAATGACCATAGTGAAAGTCCGGTTTAAAGCGAGATTGCACAGAGAGCGGTGCGTTTTGTCAAAACCAACGAAGAGTGTGCCTTACGCAGATGCTATGAAAATCTCTTTTCGAAGATCCGGAATGCAACTCCCATTGTGCGCCGGTCCCAGCGCTAAGAGGAATATGCCGTAGCGGTGGCGTGCGAGTGTTCACAGGGGTTCACAAGGATCGCTCGGTCGGCCGGGCCTCGGTGGACCTCAGTTGAGGCGTCCGAGCATCAACTCACGCTTCGAATTGAGAACCCACACCCTTTGAGCGTCGACCGCCGCAATATCGAGGATGGAGTAGTACATCCGCAACGGGCCCTCAGTCACGGCTTCCGATCGGACGTTGGTGATGCTGACCCGATAGCCGGGGTTCATCCACTGACAACCGGTGTATACCACCGCGTTGTCCTGTGAGACCACCCAGAGGCGGTCCGGGGAGGCCTCCGACGCCACCAGAAATCGGCCGTTCGCCAGGGTATCGAAGTCGGTCACTCGCAGTGGAAGCGGATTCGCGATGGCGGCGCAATAGGCGTCGGGCCGGTTTCGCCAGGAAATGGGGTAGACGAGGTGGGCCGCCTGGGGGCGGGTGGTCAGATAGTGCTGCCCCTCAACGGTGCGAACGGCGTTCTGATTGGCATCGAGGGACCACACTTCGGGTCGAGCGGTCCAAGGGTCGGGATTGACGACCACTCCGGGGGTGGCCGTGGGTAGGCGAACTCTTTCGGAGCGGCCGTCGTCGTACCACATCCACAAGGAATCCAGACCGCGAGCATCATCGATCTCCTGAACACCAGGGTAGAAACCGATGTACCGCCAGCCTGAGTCCGCACCACCGGACTGGTTCATCCACAGGCCGCCGTCTGCATTCAATGCATAGAGGGTCTCCGGTACCACTCGGTAAAGGTCGACGGCGGTCGCTGGAGCCACGGCGATGTCGATGGCTTCGGTAGGATTTCCGCGGAGTTCCCAGGTTATTGTGGCCGCTTCGAGGGACCCCATCAATAAGATAGATAACATTGAATTGCCTAGTTGTTGGATGTATGAATGCAAAGTGGCCGCGGACCAGCACGCCGGGCCGCGGCCACGGTCCGTCAGTACGAACGAAGTGCGTACAACCAAGTATCGTTGTTGGAGTTGTTGTTTTCGAAGATCCAGTTTCCTGGGTCGACGCGAGCTCCCACGAATCGGGTGACCCCCGCTTCCGCGGGCACCGGGATTGGCGGCGAGGTAACGGTTAACGGATTGCCGGGTCGAATGCGGATCCGAGTGGTTCCGACGACAGTGTCGGTGTCGTCGATGTATTGGGTGGGAGACATGACCCACTGAACTTCCACTTCGTGTTCGCGGGCCCCGTTGTTTTCGACGGTGGTTTCATACACGATCTGCATTCCTCGCGGAACGTCGTTGACGGCATTGTATGCGGGGTCCAGTCCGCCACCTGGGCCGAGCAGACCGGTGCCTGCATTGATCACGGGGAAGGCATCGGTGCGGCTGTGCACAGAATAGGCGCCGGAAGCCATTCCTGCGTACTTCCAGTGTGACACCTCGAGATCCTCCATGGTACCTTCGTTGAATGCTCCATAGAGGAGGTTCAAGCCGCGGGCAGAGTCCGAACCAATGCTTGGCTGGGTGGTGAAGCCGTTGGCCGTGGTGTGGGTCCAGTCTCGGCCCATGACGCTGTAAAGACGAGCTTCGTGGCCAAGGGCGAAGGCGTGGCCCATTTCGTGGAGGAAGGTATTGGTCGATGGGCGAAAAGCGCCATTGTACCCCCACAGCTGGCGGAGATCGGTGGTGCGATTGTACCGCCCGACAAGTTCTCCTTCCATTTCAGCACCTGGAAAGATGAGGTCTGAGGAGATCATTTGAATGAGCAAGTTCGAGGTGTTGGGGTCGCTCGGATTGGCGTTGTACTCATTGATGGCGCAAGCGCCGGCGTTCGGGCCGCACAGCATGACGAAGTTGGTCGGGCGCGTAAACCGGATTTCCGATTCGCCGTTGCGTACTGCAGTGGTGAAATCGTCGTCCATCACCACGTCCACATAGGCATTCGACGAATTCATATTGAATGCTAAGCCTGCATCGAATGCCATGTTGGCATATTCCGGGTGCATGGTCCGATTGACTTCGAAGGTGTGGTGGCCATCCGCCTTTACGAGGGGATGCCCCCAAGCGGAAATATAAGAGTATGCATGCGCTTCGTTTGAGAGGCACAGTAGACCTAGAGCGAGTGTTCCAAATTTCATAGACATATTCGTTTCTCCTATGCAAAGTTCTTAGAGGGTAGAGTCGAAATAGATGGCTTCGTCGGCGCTCGTGTTCTGAAACATCCCGCTACCGTCGTCGCTCACGGCGTTGGCGAGCCAATCCACAAACTCCTTCTCTTCGGATGCTTTGAGGCCTGGAGTGCGCGGAGCGTCGCTGGAAACGAAGTCGAGCGGGAAGTCGCCGACTTGTTGGGATTTGTTCTCCGCCAACGAAGTAAATTCACCGACGCGAACTTGATTTCCGTTGAGGTTCAATCCAAACCCCGCGGCGGTGTACACGCTGCCGCCGGAAAGGCGGATCCGTCCTTCGTTGCCGCCGGCCAGCGGTACGCCCGAATAGCCATTGTCTTGGACGAACACGATTTCGCGGTCGCCAACATCAAGATTGGGATATTCGCTGCTTAACAGGAGTGTTTCTTTGGCGGGACCGCCGAAGAACCGAAGGGTGACGCGTTCCCCGGTTTGCACACCTTTCAGACCTTGCTCTACTTCGAATGTAAAGAAGGTGAACGGGACGCTGATTCCAGCGCCATCTGGTTCGCTTTCGCGGTAACGAACTTCGACGACCCGGCCGACAAAGACCGCATCGGCGCGATCCGCCTGTTTGAGCACGTCGACAGTGGCGGTAGCGGCGGCGTCGCCCTTGTGTTCCTCGGCAACGGCGCCGACTTCGGCGTCCATCGGGGGGTCGTCGCATGCCGCAAGCAGGGTCAATAGAAATGCAAGACGATACATGAGTGCTCCTGGTCCGCACAAAGGTGCTTGGACTATGTTTTTGGGTAGTCGGCGCGTGGTTCGCGCCTGCTTTGGTTATGCCCCCTTTGGGGGAGGCGGGTGTTCACAGGGGTTCACAGTTTGCGCTGGCAAACGGATGGCGCTGTCGGAGTTTTCCTAGAAAACGGTCACCCGAAACAGCCATGCTGAGTTGTTCCATTCTTGGACTTCGGCGATTCGGTTTGCCGGATCGATCCGCACCCCGATGATCCCGCTGACTCCGCGCATGGCAGCGGGCATTTGCAGATAGGGGGAGTAGACGGGTGCGGGGTTGCCTGGGCGCAGGTTTCGGTAGGTCGCGCGCGCGAGCACCATGTCGGAGGCGTCGATCGTAAAATCCGATGAAAACACCCATTCCACGTCCACATCGTAGCGGAAGTACCCATTGTTTTCGAGCGTGGCGTCGATGATGACCGGCGTGCCGACGAAAATGGGGTTGGGTGCGCCGGCGCGCCAGTTCGAGTTCCAGTTCAAGTTCCCGCCGACCGTATTCCACGCCTCGGTTCGTTTGTGGTTTGCATACTCACCGGAGGCATTCCCTGCATACTTCCAATGGCTGACTTGCACATCCTCCCATCGGCCAACTTCGTACGAGCCGAAAACGGAATTGAGGCCGCTGATCGAGTCGGACCCGAGATCGGCGTAGGTGACCATGCCACCGGAGGTATTGTGCGTCCAATCTATCCCCATGATCGAGTACACGCGAGATTCATGCTGCAGTCCCAAACAGTGCCCGATTTCATGAAGGAGGGTGTTGACGAGCGGGCGTGCAGCGGGACTGGAATATCCCCACAGTTGGGCCACGAGCTCCGAATCTGTGGAGTTGGTGTTCAGCAGGCCGGGGGTCTCGGTTCCCCAGACGACCACATCGGATTCGGAGATTCGAGTGGAACTTTGGAGGCTGTGGCTGTAGTGATTCGGCGCGCAAGCCGATCCCGCAGTGGGACCGCAGATGCTGCGGAAGGTGGCTTGACTGACCCAATTGACCTCGTTTTCAGAGTTCCTCAGGTAGGAAAAATTGTCGTCGTCGATGACAACATTGACCCACGCGTTTGAAGAATTGAGGTTGATCCGCTGGGCGGCGGTGTTGACGACTTGTCGGTATCTTGCATGGACTGTAGGATTTGTTTGCAGTGTAAACATATTGGATTGGTATTTGATCGCTCCCC
>SYKL01000431.1 GCA_005797785.1 Pseudomonadota bacterium
CCAAAACCGTCGCTGTCCGCGTCCGCGTACCAAGCGTATCCGTCGATGGCATCCGGTTCGTCGGTATCGCCTTCGCAGTCGTTGTCGACCCCATCACAGAGTTCATTCGCTCCCGCGTACACATCAGCGCGATTGTCGTCGCAATCAGTGGCCGTTGCCGCGTATCCGGGGGGCGCCTCGCAGGCCTCCACCGTGCCCAGCAATACCCCATCGCCGTCTTCGTCTTGATCCCGGTAAAACGTCACCGCGTCCACCGCTTCCACGTCCGTGGTTCCGCTGCAGTCGTCGTCGATCCCGTTGCACACTTCCGCGGCACCCGGGTGAACGGAAGCCGAACCATCGTCGCAATCGCTGCCGCCCAAAACGCTCGAAATCTCCCCATCTTCGTCCTGGTCCCCGTCCACCACCCGGACCGAGATTTCCGCATCCGTCACCCGAAGATCCCCATCCTGCGCCGACACTGTCGCGATGTAGTCGCCGGGCTCCTGGATTTGCATGTGCAGCTCGGCGATCCCTTCCGAATTCGGGTGCGCCGGCGCCGCCACTCCTGCGGCGATCCCACCCCACGAAAGCGTGATCCGAGAAAGATCTTGGTCTTCCGCATCCGCCACCCGAATCCGTACGACCACCTCGGATTGCTTGGCGTACGCTTGACCTACCACCGGCGTCAGAACTTCCACATCCGGCGATGTTCCAGGGAGCTCCCCTCCTCGCCCGCAGCCTGCCAACCAAGCCATCGCAAACAAGCCTGTCGTATAGCGCATCGGTTCCCCCCGGAAAGATGTCGGCTCTCTTCACCGTACCGAAACTCAGGGGAAGTCGAGCGCCGTGTCATCGCGTGTAATCCATGACCGCACGACATGGTGGCCGGCGGTGAGAGGGCTACTGAAGCCTCAAATCCACGATCAATGGAAGGTGATCGGATCCTCGGCCTTCCCCCTCCTGCACCGATACACACCCTAAGTCCTCACTGATGAACACATGATCTAGCCGAAGCGGAGGAATCGGGAACACCCCATTGGGCCAGGTCGTCGCCCATCCGCGCCCACATGCTTCATGGGACTCGCGCAACCGCGTATTGGTCAAGCGGGCGTACCATTTATGCGCAGGGGTGGTATTCAGATCGCCCGAGAAAATCACCGTTCCTTGGGAGGATTCCGCCTGTTCCACAAAAAACGCCATCATCCCGTCCCAGATCCCCGAGTATTCGAGTGTTCGCGGCGGCAATGTGTGGGCGTTCCAAAGCTCGATCGCGCGCCCATCGACCACGATCGACGCACGAATCCACGGCAATCCCGCCAGATCCTCGATCTTGGGGTCAATCAGCGGCAAACGGCTGTACAAGCCGATCCCAAAGGAATCCTCCCGCGCGATGAAGATCCGATAGGGCAATGCGGCCATGAGCGGCTCGGACTCGAACGCCTCCGCCCACTGTGGCGCGAGTTCCTGCACAAACAACACATCCGGCTGCGCCGCCAGCACCTCGGCCAAGATTCCTTCTGTGTCGTGGTTGACCATCAATACGTTGGCATTCATCACCCTCAGCGAAGGTCCGGTTTCAGGGGGAGGTTCTCGGATCCACCCCTGGGGACGGAGCCACACCAAGTGCATTCCCACCAGCCCCATGGATGCGGCAAACATCCCCCACCGACGTGCCATTCCCGCTGCTGCTGCCACTCCCCACGCCGGCACATACAGGTAGCCGGTCGCGGCGGACAGCAAGATCAGCACAAAGTGGGCATCCCGACCAATCATTTTCGCCAGCGCACACGCCCAAAGCCCAATCACCAAGGTCCATCCCAGTCCCACAGCCGCCTTGCGCACATAGTTCACTTCGGCCTCCATGGACTTGGTACGCAATACCCGCCTCGATCGTTCGTACTGCACGAGGTTTGCACAGAAGTCTAAACTTCCCAGCACGGCATGCCATGCTGATCCTGAGGCGCCCATGTCGACCGACCGCATTCAGACCGCCGCGGAAGAGATCGCCAACGGGATCACCCATGGGATCGGCGCCATCGCCTCTTTGGTCGGGCTGATTTTAATGGTCGTGCGGGCGGCCTCCGTCGGCGACGTCAACCAAATCGTCAGCGCCAGCGTGTTTGGCTGCTCGTTGGTGTTGGTATATGTGGCTTCCACCCTATATCATAGCTTGGCGCACTCCCGAGCCCGCGGAGCGCTGCAGATCTTCGATCACATCGCCATCTACTGCCTGATCGCGGGGACCTACACCCCTTTTGGGCTGGTCGCTTTACCTGGCGCCTGGGGATGGACGGTGTTTGGGGGTGCTTGGGGGATGGCGGCCATCGGTATCGGCTTCAAGGCGATTTTCGGGGCGAGGTTCCATTTCTTTTCGACGGCGATGTACCTGCTCATGGGGTGGATCGGCGTGGCTGCAGCGGTTCCCATCTGGCACCACGTCAGCGGCGGCGGGATCGGATGGTTGATTTCGGGAGGTCTCGCCTACACTTCCGGAGTGGGGTTCTTTTTATGGAATCGGCTCCCGTTTCACCACACGATTTGGCACCTGTTCGTCATCGCCGGTAGCGCCTGCCATTTTATGGCCGTGTTTGGCCACGTGTTAGGCTAGATTGCATCGGTAAACCTACGGATCGCCCGAGCCACACTGCGTGATTGCTCGATGTGCACGCCGTGTCCTGTCCCGGGCAACGTCAGAAACGCGTGGGGAAGGCCAGAAGCTTGCAATTCCCCCTTCCAGTGTTCGAACAGGAAAAACGGTACCAGCCGGTCGCTCTCCCCCCAAATCAGCAGCGTCGGAACGGAGATCCGACCGATCTTCCCGTCCATCTCGTGCCCTTCCCGAAACGAACGCAAAAAGTCGTGAACATCGGTGCGCCGGAGGTAATTCCCCAGTTCCGCTGCAAACCATTGCGCGGGGATACGAAAGGCCGGTTTCGACGCCATGCCCTCCATCGCCTTGTCGAGAAAAGCATCGACCTTGCCGTCCGGGAGGCCGGTGAGAACGTCCATCCAGGCGCCCTCAGGCCGGTTGAGCAGGACCAGGCCGGACGGGCACATGAGGACCAGCCGTTGCAAGCCCGGTAACGGCACCATCGCCGCTACCCAAGCCGCCAAATAGCCGCCCATCGACTGCCCCAGCAGCACCGTGGGCGCGAGTGCCGACACCGTTTCCCCCAACCGACGCATCAATTCGTCCGCTGTCGGGATGATTTCCGAATGTTTGCTGCCGACGCCGCCGGGCAGCTCGATCAACACCAGCTCGTCGCACGGCGCTCCCCGGGCGATCAGCAGCGACACCAACGGCAGCCAAGAAAGTGGACTATCCCCAAAACCAGGCACCATCACCCACACTCGGGGCGATGCGTCGGACGTCCGCTTGCGAAGCCGGCGCCGCCACAAGCGGATCGGGGGCGAACCCTCCAGGGTTTCCATGCGGAAGCCAGCGCCGCGCAAGACCGCACGAATGCCTGAAACCGTCCAGTTCAACCACCGTGAACCCTGCGCCATCGCGCCCCCAACTCGTCAAGGTAGTTTACTAAGTGCCGGTGCTTCGCGCCACCCGAGCAGGATCCAAATACTCGTAAGGAACACTCCATTCCCGATTTCGCTCCTGGATCCCATAACTGATCTGGCGCAGCGAACGGTGGAAATCGGCCACTGCCGCGTGAGCGGTAGGTTCAATCTCCTTTTGAAACGCTTCACATTCGCCAGACTCCAGCAGCGAACGATGGGTCGGCTCCGACAACACCCAACTCATGCTGATCTGCGCAAAACAGGCTTGTGTCGAGGGCATCGCGCGCCAATAGTCGTCCATGGACCGGCGCGAACGGCAAACCGGCACCTCCCCTCGCAAATGTCCCGGTGCATTGGGCACAAAACCGTACGTGTCAAACTGCGCATTGTTGACTGCGCCGTGCTGAACGGATGCGCGAAAAATAACGTCGGAAAGCAGATCGAACAGCGGCAGTCGCGCCTCGACACGGGACGGAAACCCGGGGATCGCGCCGCCCTGGGGATGACCCGTTAGGGCCAACCACGCTTGAAGCTCCACATCCGCATGCACCTCGCGGTCGGTCGGATACCAAGGGGCCAGCACCGCCTCCACATACGAACGGATTGCCGCCCACAACTTCAAGGAGTCGTCCCGGTACGGAAACAACGGGAGCTGTTGCGGATCGTCCACACCCCGGGTCGAAAGATCGCGGTGCAGGCCACGTTCTGGGTAAGACCACTGGGAATACGCTAACCGCCCGAGATCGAGCACCCCCGCGACCCCCGCCGCCAACGCGGTATCGATCGGACCTTTGGGTGAAAGCAAGTCGTGACGTGCCAAATCATCGATCGCGAGGTTGAACTCAAAATGCGGGGTCAGCAGCTGGCTCACGGGATGCATCGGTGCCAGCTCTCTCGCGGCGCAAATGGCCGTTGCTTCGGAGACCATGTGCGTCTCAAGCAGATGGTAAACCGCTTGATGAATGTGCGCGTCCGCCGCCTGGGCGTGCGCACGGGCCAACAGCCACTCCGGCTCCGGATCCAGCGGACAAAATACCGCGTCTGGAGCTTGTTTTTCCGGGAGCAGGCGAATGGCAATCGCCCGCAGCCCGCCGCGGTCGTCCACATAGAACAGGCTGGACGGAACCGCAAGTGCAAGACCCTTTTTCGCTACTGCGGCCTGAACCCGAGCGTCCGCCAGTTCCGGGTAGTGCGTCCAGAACAACCGGCCCGCAGCCTGCGCTTTGGCCACGCTTGTGCCAAAGACCGTCAAAACATCGTTGGCGGTGCGCAGAAACACAGCATCCAAGGTGGCATCGCACCGCCGGATGCCCATCGGATTGATCCCAGCGACGCGTTGGCGGGCATATTCGGCGTCCGCGCGCCAGCGATCAGCGACCGAAGGCTCGCCGAGAACGCTCACAATCCTCCGAAAAGCAGCTTCCGACCGCATCCGGCTGGCGAGCGCCACTGGCAACATCATCCAAGCATTGGCGCGAGCGGCGCGTTTATGACCGTTGATTCGCCGACGTTTTTCCTCGGAGAAACGCGCATCCCCGGGAAGACTGGCGATGAACGGCGGCAACCGAAAGCCTAGCCCTGGAGAGCCCGCGTGTTCATCGATCGTCAGCGCATACAACTTGCGGCGATCTTCCAGCAACCTTCGCCTATACTCCGCGACCGAACCCGCCTGCTGCGGAAGTACAAATTCGCCGTGTGCCGGCATCGGGCCCCCCTTACTCAGCCTTGATACGCTTTATTCCTGCAACCACCGCTTCTTTTGCGCCAACACCCTCGTGGGCATTTCCGGTGACCCCGGCAAATTCGGGCTTCCTTTCCCACGGTTCGCGCCGTAGAAACACGATTCGTCGCCCATCCACAGGCAATTGTGGACGGTAGTATTCATAGAGAGGAGATTTGCTGGTGCCTTTGCCGTAGTACAGTTCGTGAAGGTAGATGTCTTCGCTCAGCCGATCGCTGTGCACCGTGATCGCATCCCCCGCCTTCACCCTCGGCATCGGCGGATCCGCGGGTGCATTAGGATGGAGTGGCACGGGGGTGGGCGGGACTTCATCGCGAAGTACCTCCACCACCACAAAATGCTGGTCGTACTTCTCGAAATCGGGAAGGCTGGGCATCGGCACCAGCACCTTCGAAAACGGCGGATTTGCGGGATCAACGATAAGGATCACCGGTGCCGTCAACAGCTTTTCAAACTCGGGCGTCGATGCAAATACCGGAGCCACACGCGCCTCCCGGGGAAGAAATACGCCCATGACGAACACCAACAGTATTCCGAGGCGTTTCATATTGGAAACTCCGAAAGAGGCTGGACCATGCGTATTTCCCGGGCAGCAAGGGCCCGAATAGCCTGAAGTAGGTGTTGATCCTCGAGATCGCCGGACATCACCCCGGCGATCCGGGCGCCGTCGGTGCGGGTGATCGCCGTCACTGAAGCTTGGAGATCCGCTGGTTTATCGGCGATCAACGCCGCAGCCACGGTCAGCTCGGCAGCTTCGGCCGAAGCACCAACCTGTCGACGGTAGAGCTCCAACGCCCGCAGTGGAGCCCCGGCCGCCCACGCCCCGATCACCACGGCTCCTCCCTCGCCAAAATCGGGGCTTCCCGCTGGAATCATACCACGAGAACGCAGGGTCCGCGCCGCCTCCGCCGCGTGTGGGTCGTCCGGAAGCGCGCTCAGCACCGCGCGCACCCTCTGCCAAGGATCCGGCATCCAACCTCCGGTGTCAGCATGGCACAGGTGCCGGCAAAACGCCAGCGCTCACGACTTCGGCAGGATCCCCGTTTTCTTTGCCCAAACCACCTCTTCGGCGAGGGTCTCCTGCCAGGGCGGATCGTCCGGTGCATGCTCACCGCAGGGGGTGAAGCTCACATATCCGGGGTACCCCTCCAACTTATCTGGATCTTCGGACTTTTTGGTCGGGGGCGGTACCAATCCGCGAATCGACAACCGCAAAGGATGCAACCAACACGCGGTCGGCTTGTAAGCCCAGGGGTGTTTTCCGTGCTCCACCGCCAACACTTGAAAAGAGCACTTACCGTCATCGAATGCAAACACGCATCGGGTGTCTGCAAAATGGGCCGGACGATTTCGATAGACGAAAGGGCGGGTAGCTGTTTTGAGGCCTTTCATCCCTCCCCATTTAGCGCCGGTCAAGAACACGGTAGGTAGGAACTTAAAAAACGCCTTGTTTTCCCGCACCAAGGCGCGGATCTGCTTTTCCTCTCCCGGGTCGATGTACACGCCATCGTAGCAGCAGACCGCCTGACATTGGGCGAGATCACAGCGTTTCATCGCGTTTCCTAGGCACGAACAACGCGAATGTCGGCGCCCATACTCTCCAGCTTCGGCACCAGATTGTCGTACTTTCTCTGCAATTCGTGAATATTCGAAAGCCGGGTTTGACCCTCTGCGGCGAGTCCAGCCACCACCAGGCACATGCTGGCGCGAATGTCGGTCGGCAATTTAAAGGTTCCTGCCATCAATGGCGTCGGACCCTGAACAATGGCCGAATGCACATGATTCTTGTTGCGAAATCTGCACGCTAGTTCGCCCAAGCAGGTCGGAAACAAGGTGATGTTGGCGCCCATCTGATTGAGGAAATTCGTATACCCAAGCCGATCCTCGAAGATCGTCTCGTGCATCACGCTGACGCCTTGCGCTTGGGTAAACAACACCATGAACGGCTGCTGCCAGTCGGTCATAAACCCAGGATGAACATCAACTTCGATGTGAGTGCCGCGCAACGGACGCCCCTGTGGCGAGCGCACTCTCACCCCGTCGGAATTCACCGTAAACTCCGCCCCCATGCGTTGGATGTAATTGAGGAAGCTATATACCGGATCGTGCGGCACTTTTTCGAGCAGCACGTCGCCACCGGTCGCAAGCGCCGCCACCGCAAAACTCACCGCCTGGTTGCGGTCGACCATGCACCGCATTTCGCAACCGCGCAGGGCCTCTACGCCTTGGATAACGAAGGTGCGATGCGCATTATACATGATGTCGGCGCCCATCTTCTGGAGCATCTTCACAAACTCGATCACCTCCGGCTCGATCGCCGCATTTTCAATGATCGTCCGCCCCTTGGCGCGGGTGGCGGTCATGATCAGGTGTTCGGTCGTCATCACGCTTGGAAACGGCAGAACCAAATGCGCGCCTCGCAAGCCACCTTCCGGAGCGGTCATCACGTAGCGGGCGCCGTCCAGCTCGACCTCAGCCCCCATCTCTTGAAGGCCCTTCACGTGAAAATCGACCGGACGTTTGCCGATTTTATCGCCACCCAGTGTCGCATGGAGCGACACATGGCCGAAGCGGTGCAACAACGGCCCAGCGGTGAGGATCGAAATACGGTTTTTCCGGCAAAGCGCCTCCGGAATGTGCGAAACGGTGACCCCTTTGGCGCCCAGCCGAACGGTGTTCTCGTCGGGATGCTCCACCTTGCCGCCGAGGAAGGAGTAAAGTTCTTCCACGACTTTGCGCTCGTCGACGTCAGGCGCGCTCTTGATGAGCACATCCTCATCGGTGAGGAGCGACGCGATAATGCACTTGGTAACCTGGTTACTCGAGCCAGCGATCGCAACACTTCCACCGGTCAGCTTCTTTCGCCCTTGAATCTCGATAAACGGCTCTGCCACTGAAACTCCGCCCATTTCGACATCTAACGTGGACCCCTGCAATCGGCGAAGGATTGGCGCCGTACCCGTGCGACGCGGTAGATTCGCGCGCGGAGATTGGATGTCGAACACGCGCCTGTTGGCCAGCAAGCAGTATGGACCCCTGTTCTTGACTCAGTTTTTAGGGGCGTTCAACGATAACTTTTACAAGAACGCGGCCGTCATTCTGGTGGTTTTTCATACCACCGCAGAGTCCTCCAAATGGTCGGAGGCGCAGCTATCTGCGCTCGCAAGTGGCATCTTCATCCTACCTTTTTTCCTTTTTTCGGCCACGGCGGGACAGCTCGCGGATCGGATGAACAAAGCGCAGCTGATGCGCTACGTCAAGGTCGCCGAAATTCTGATCATGCTCGGCGGATCCGTGGGGTTAATCTTCAACAACCTGCCGGTTCTGCTCACGGCGTTGTTTGCCATGGGCGTGCACTCCAGCATCTACGGTCCATCCAAATACAGCATTCTTCCCCAGTTGCTGCGGGATGACCAGCTGGTTGCCGGCAACGCTCTCATTGAGATGGGCACCTACATCGCCATTCTGGGCGGCACGCTGGCAGGCGGGCTGCTGATCGGCCTTCCCGGTGGTCCTTACATCGTTTCCGCATGTCTGGTCGGACTTGCGATTGCTGGGCGAATTTCCAGCCAATTTATCCCGGATGTGGAGGCCATGAAACCCGATTTGACGGTTTCTTACAATCCTATCCCGCCGACCTGGGAGATCTTGAAGCTGACCAAAGCCACCCAAAGCGTGTGGTTATCGATCCTCGCCATCTCGTGGTTTTGGGCGTTTGGTACGGCGTTCCTGTCGCTGTTTGCGCCCTACACCAAGTTGATTTTGGGCGCGGATCCGCAGGTGGCGACCCTGTTCCTGGCGATGTTCTCGGCCGGAATCGGCATCGGTTCGATCCTTTGCGAACGTCTCTCTCGGCACCGGCTGGAGCTGGGCCTGGTGCCCGTCGGTTCGATCGGCATGAGCTTGTTTACCTTGGACATGTTCCTGACCGGCGTTCCTTGGGCAGCAAACCCCGACAATTTGATGACGGCCTGGGAGTTCGCCGCGCGCCCGATGGCGTGGCGGATCTTGTTCGATCTGCTGATGATCGCCATTTCCGGCGGCTTATTCATCGTACCGCTGTATACCTTCATCCAACAGCGCAGCGCCTCCAGCGAACGTTCCAGGATCATCGCCGGTAACAACGTCGTGAACGCGATTTTTATGGTGGGTGCGGCGGGCGCGCTGATGGGATTGGACGCGCTCGGGCTCCAAAGCTGGCATATCTTCTTGGTGCTCAGTGTGGTCAACGCTGGCGTCGCCATCTACATTTACACGGTTGTTCCCGAGTTCTTCCTTAGATTCTGCATCTGGGTGTTGAGCAACCTGATCTACCGGATCAAAGTCACCGGGCTTCACCACATTCCCGCCGAAGGTCCTGCGCTTTTGGTGTGCAACCATGTCACTTTCGTCGATTGGATGGTGATCCACGGCGCCTGTCGACGCCCGGCCCGGTTTGTGATGGACAAGGAGTATTTCGACAAACCGTTCGTTCGCGGGCTGTTTATGCAAGGCAAAGCGATCCCCATCACCTCTGCGAAGCAGGATCCCGAAACCTTGGCGAAGGCGATGGAGGCGATCGCTCGCGAGTTGGAGGCGGGGGAACTTGTGTTCGTGTTCCCGGAGGGAGCGCTCACCCGCGACGGGCAGATGGCCCGGTTCCGTCCAGGGGTCGAAAAGGTGCTCGCGAGAAACCCCGTTCCCGTCGTTCCGATGGCGTTGAACGGGCTTTGGGGAAGCTTCTTCAGCCGAAAAGATGGTTTAGCGCTCCGTAAACCCTTCCGACGGGTGTGGTCGAAGGTGGCGCTGACCATCGGCGAGCCGATTCCGCCAGAACAGGCGACCGCAGCACATTTGGAAGAGGTTGTCCGGCAGATGTGGGAAGCCGGTCCGGGCGCATAACCGCTGTCCGTAAGCCCCGATCCCAGCGTCGCTTGTTCCGGTCCTCCTCCGTCAGGCCAGCCCCGTCCGGTCCTCACGGCGCTTCTTGCCTCGGGGCTGACGATCAGCGGTTGGAAGTGGGTCCTTACCCCGGAACCGTCGGCTCCACCGCCGGCCGCTTCGCGACAATCAGCGGGCGACCGGGATCACAGCCCGGCGGGTACGGATACATCTCCGCCAACGGCCGGGCCCTGCCCGCATTGTCCATCATCACCACATGGTGGCGGGTGAATTCATTCGGGGAAAGGAGCCCTACGGAGCGAACTACGGTCATGAGATCGGCGCGCAACCGCATGGCGTAGTTTGCCACTCGAACGCCCTTGTCCTCAGGATCCAAGCCCGCTTGCAG